>CAMWUW010000025.1 GCA_947177525.1 uncultured Bacteroidales bacterium
TTGAAGCCCACCTGCACGTTGGCGAATATTGCCTGCTTCTGGATTATATATCCTTTCTGGCGAAGTTCCGTTGCAGAATGGTTTTTGTTTATGTTTGCGAATGTGAAGCTGTTTGGCACCATTGAAAGGTTTCCGCCGACATAGTCTTCATTATAGCGGACATCTTCGACATTCGCTCCTATAGTTGCCGTAATATTTACGATATTGTCACCGAAATATTTGTTGACGCTTGCAATGATTTCACCGAATTTCTGCTCTGTGACAGAAGTCTGTTTGCTGTAGTATCCTTCCTGAGAGGCAAAGAGCTGGAGGGTTCCGGCATTGAACTTTTTCTCAAAGGTTTCATTGCTGTGGTCAACCTTTCCTCTTGCCGAGATTGTAAGCCATGTCAGCGGCTTATAGGAAAGCTGGGCACTTGCCATGATTCTGTTCTTGTTGTTGTCGTATGCCTGGTTCTCCGTAATCCAGTAGGGATTCTGCATGGCGAAATCGTTGCCGTAAGGCCAGTACTGTGTCTTCAGTCCCCTCTCTGCATTGTACCGTTCATATATCTTGATTCTTTCAAAGTCCGCTCCGGCCGGAAACAGATAGACAGGAAGCACCGGGTTCATGTACTGTCCCTGGGCCGTCATATTCTTCTCCTTGATGATTGAATAGGAAGCGCTTACATCAAGGGTAAGCTTATCCTTCAGGAAATTCGAGGTGTTGCGCACATTGAAATTGTACCTGTCCATATTATTGTTATGGATGATGCCGCGTGCGTTGGTTGCAGCAAGTGAAGCATAAATCTGGTTTCTCTCAGTTCCGGAAGAGACACTGATGGCATTGCTTTCATTGATTCCGGTCTGGAAGAAATTCCTTGGGCTGTAGCTTGAAGGGACTGCCAGTTTTTCTCCCCAGCTCTGGTATGACCCGCTCTCTGTCTGTCCGTATGTATTCTGGAAAGACGGCATTATGTATGCGCGTGAGAAGTCTGTCGTATTGGTGTAGCTGAGAGAGACGCGGTCCTTCGTACCTTTCTTGGTGGTTATTATGACCACGCCGTTGGCTGCGGAAGAGCCGTAAAGGGCAGCAGCAGAAGGTCCGCTGAGCACAGAAATGCTCTCGATGTCGTCCGGATTGACCGCAGCGAGGCCGTCACCGGTCTGACCTGCACCTGCATATACGCCCTCAGGCTGCTCACCGGAGAGTGACGGCATCGGAATACCGTCTATTACATAGAGTGCATTGTTGTTTCCTGACAGGGATTTTGTTCCGCGCATCACGACACGGCTGGCACCGCCGATACCCGTAGAAGAAGAATTGATGGTGACTCCGGCCACTTTTCCGTTCAAAGAATTGACGAAAGATCCCACCGGGGTGACGTTTTCGAGCTTGGTCTCCTGCACGTTGTATGAAAGGGATTTCTCCGCCTTCGATATACCCATGGCAGTGACGACCGTGGCGTCAAGCACCGTAGAGGAAAAGTCAAGGACAACATTTATCTGTGTCCTTCCGTTTATCGGCTCCACTTTATCGGACATTCCGATACATGAGAAGACCAATGAAGAAGCATCTTGAGGGACCGTTATTGAATAACGTCCGTCCAAGTCTGTAAATGAACCTATTGTAGCATTGCCTTCAACGACAACAGCCGCTCCTATAAGAGGTTCCCCCCCCCATCTGTAATTACACCGGAGATTGTCCTCTCCTGGGCGTAACCGGAGACAATGCCGAACACTAAGCCTGCCATCAGAAGACAGGAGCGCACAAGGCCTTTTGCGAAACCGTTTCGGCGGTTTCCTGTGTGTTGGTTACCCATAAGTTATGGTGTTAATAATTAATGAAAAAGTTAATATTGAGTAAAATCGCTGGCAAATATACACTATAATTTTAAATAATAAAACGTTTTAGCAGTTTTTAGCTTGACTGTTCCTGCAAAGCACCTCGGACGCTGCAACAGAACAATCAAAAATAAAAGTCCCGGCCATAAGGCACTTCAGAAGTGTGGCCGGGAACTTATAAAGGTCATATATGAATTATTCGGACAATATGCCGAATGCGGAAACGGAATAGGTATCCGGACTGCTTGTCCGCAAAGGAGTCATACGGATATAACGCAGCTCCACAGGTGCCGGAAAGCGGACTTCCTGAAGAATCGGGTTGTTCACAATATTGTCGAACATCTTGTCACGGAAGACAGAAGTCCATGTGTTTCCGTCCGCACTTACATCAAGGTCATACGTGATGACACAACCGTCTTTTCCCTTTTCGGCAGGAGCATAGAAAAATCCGGATGCAGTCCTTAGGCCGCCGAGATCAAGAACCTTGGCATTTGATGAAGCAATGATTTCTGCTGTAGCGCAGCCTATTTCAAGCACTTCATCTTCCGCAATCGCGACTCCGTTATCGCAGGAACTGCCAATGCATGATGAGTCTGCGGGGAAAAGAGGCTCGTCAGGAGCGACTCCGCTTACACGGTCAAGATACAATGCGACCCTGTTCAGCACAGGACAGGCAAGTGCACCTGTAATGCTGATGCGGAGAGCAGTGGCCTCAGTCTCCGGAATCAGAACGATTCTCTTGTATCCGATTGTCGTCTCGCGTGCGATTTCACGCCACTTGCCGTCTGTTCCCAGGGCCTCGGCCGAGAAGCCCGTGACCCTCTGCCCGAGAGGGATGTACTCCTGGAGCATTATCCTGTTGAATACGCGCGGAGCATCGAAAGACAATGTAAATGAAGGGGTCAGCACACCGTCATCCACTGCCCAATAGCTGTCATAGTCACCGTCAAGCAGATTCTCAGCGGCAAACCTGCGGCCATGGCCACGTACATGGGAAGCCTCAACGGAAGCTCCGACGGCAAGGTCAACGGAAAACACTTCATCCAAAGCGGCACGCATCTCCATGAGCCTTACGGAATCAATCTCATGTATATGTCCGCGCGTATCGGCAGGCACATTCAGCAAAAGCAGGGAATTGCGGCCTACGCTCTCATAATAAATCTTCATGAGGTGCTGCAGAGACTTCACCCTTGAGTTCTCGGACTCACGCCAGAACCAGCCCGGGCGTATGGAAACGTCTGTCTCGGCGGCTAACCAGTGAGTACCGTTCATTTCTCCGGCATTCAGCTGTTCCTGGCTGATATGCGAACCCGGAGTGCTGTCACCGATATTCATAGTGCCCCAGCATGTGCGCCCTGCGCTTCCGTATTCATTTCCGACCCAGCGGCATCCGGGACCCACATCACTGAAAATCACGGCATGAGGCTGCATTTTGAACACTGTGGAATTGAACAGGTCCCAGTCATAAACCTGCCTCTTCCCGTTCGGGCCTTCCCCGCATGCCCCGTCAAACCACTGCTCAAATACAGGTCCATAGCTGCCCAAGGCATGTTCCAAAGTCTCCCGGAACACGTCATTGTACTCAGGAGTGCCGTAATGGGGGTCATTTCTGTCCCACGGCGATATGTATACACCGAATTTGAGTCCGTACTCACGGCATGCATCGGAAAGTTCCCTGAGCACATCACCCTTGCCGTCTTTCCAGCTGCTCTGTGCGACAGTATGGCTGCTTACAGGGTTGGGCCACAGGCAAAAACCGTCGTGGTGCTTTGCCGTTATTATTATTCCTTTCATGCCGGCAGCCTTGGCAACGGCGGCCCACTGGCGGCAGTCAAGGTCAGAAGGCGCAAAGATATCGGCGCTTTCCGTGCCGTCTCCCCATTCCGCGCTGGTGAAAGTGTTAGGGCCGAAATGCACGAACATGTTGGTCTCCATTTTCTGCCATTCCACCTGTGCACCGCTCGGCAAAGCACCATAAGGCTCAGGAGCACCGGGAGCGCATGAAGAGGCAGCAAAGAGAGCTGCCAAGGCAAGAGCCGCGAAGTCACAGGACTTCAATCTGTAGGTTAAATTCATCATATCATTTTGATTTATTCACACGTTCATGCGGTTTTCCGTAAAAACGTTTTAGCATTATTATCGGCAAATATAGTCATTTTCCTTTTTCCGGCACAACCGGTCATCATAAAAAAATTGGACAAAATTTCTGTAATTCATCCATTTTCAATCAAATATATGCGTCATGCTTTGCAAGTATCACATATATTTCATACATTTGGGCAATATGCGTCCGGCCCGGGACAAGATTAATTTCCGCTCCCGTTTTTTGCCATATACCATGACCATACAATCAAACACCATGAGAACCATTTCATTCCTTTCAGCCGCCATAGCATTCCTGGCAGCTGCAAGTGCAGCCCTGTCTGCCCAACCTGTAAAAGTCAACATGAAATTTGACAAAGTTTCCCGTGCGGAAGTGGAAATGCAGGAATATGAACCGGACACGACAGCAGCGGCGGTAGTCCTGCTCGATGCAGGAAACACGGCAATCACATTCGATGCCGAGGGAAGAATATGCCTGCAGACCCGCCATCATGAGCGCATAAAGATACTTAAGGAGGAGGGTGTTTCCTATGGCGACTATGAACTTGTATATTACACGAAGCTCGGCCTGAATGACAAGATAACAGGAGTGAAGGTCATTACATACAACCTCAACGGCGGAGAAATCGTGCGCACCAGAATGTCAAAGAATTACATCTTTGATGAAGAGCTTGCCGAGAACTACCGCAAGCTATCATTTTCCGCCCAGGACGTGAGGGCAGGTTCTGTAATAGAAGTTGAATATGACATCACCTCATACATGTTCTGGGACTTTGACAAGAAATATTTCCAGAGGTCCATTCCAGTGAATCTTTTTGAGTACGAAGTACGCATACCGGAGTTTGCAGGAGTGAACAAAAGGGTGTCAGGGTACAACAGGATCAATTATACTTCAGAAAAAGTAAATGAGCGCTATACGGTAGGAAGCAGATACATTGATTTTACGACAACCATTGAGCGGTACAGCGGCCATACGCTGCCTGCAATGAAAAAGGAGCCGTATTCATACAGTTTCCAGCAGTATCTCTCGGCTGTCGACTACGACATGAGCAATCTTGACATTCCGGGAAGGCTTCCGCAGCACTTCAGCATAAACTGGGAAGACATAGACAAGAACTACTACGAGTCATCCATAATAAGCAGGATGAATGAGAAATGCCTGTTTCCTGAGGAAGTAAAGGCGATAGCCGGCACGGAGGACGCGGACCAGGACAAGATAATGGAGATACGCAATCTTGTGCGCTCCCGGATAAGCTGGGACGGCAAATACAAGCTTTTCCCAAAGCGCGGCAGCCAGACATACAAGGAGAAGAGCGGCAGCAATGCCGACCTGAACGCAATAATCGCCTCATGCCTCCGTGCAGCAGGATATAATGTAGAGCCTGTCCTCATAAAAATGAGAAGCTCCGGAGTATTGATTCCAGGGCTACCGGAGCTCAATCCGTACAACACATACATACTCAGGATAGATAATGCTTCCGGCAAAGCACATTACCTTGACGGAGGTTCTTCCGACCAGTACCTGAACATACTTCCTCCAGAGTTTCTCGTTTCAAACGCAAGGCTTCTGCGCGAACCGGGACGCTGCCAGTGGATTGACCTGACAAACCTCGGCAAGAACATGGCAGCCTATATCATAAACGCCAAGCTGGACGAATCAGGCGTCATGACAGGTGAGATGAACGCCAAATATATCGGCGAAGACTGCCGGACTTTCAAGAAGGACGTCAGGAAAGCCGGCTCGCAGGCCGAATTTGTGACCGAACTTGAAAACATTTGCGCAATAAATGCGGAAGAATACAAGTTCGTGAACTTTGACAAGCCTTCGAAAGAATGCACCTTCTCATGCAAGTTCGAAAAAGAAACCGACAATGCAGGCAACCTGCTGTATATAAGCCCATTCCTGCACAATTTCCATTCCGTGACAGATTTCAGCTCGCCGACAAGGACCTGCCCTGTCGAGTTCCCTTACAGAGGAGTGCTTACCTATATCATGAACTTGGAGCTTCCGGAGAGCTTCAAGGTAGAACAGTTCCCGGAGAGCAACACTATAAGCCTTCCCTGCATGAAGACGGCATGCAAGGTCATTTACGGAATGAATGGGAACAAGGTGCAGGTATCATTCAATTTCATTATGTCGGAGATGCTGGCAGTTGCAGATGATTATCAGCAGATAAGGGACTTCTGGCAGCTTCTGTGCGGCATCTATGATGACATGATTGTCATTTCCAAAAACAAAGACTGACATGAGACGTTTCCTGGCCATACTTTCAGCCATTGCAGCATCATTCATCCCGGTTCTTGCACAGACAGGGATTCCGGACGCGATAATCGAGAATTATGACATCAGCTTTGACATGAACTCGCAAGAATCCGGCACATGCAGCATCACCGTGCGCACGCTTATAACGAAGAGCGGAGGGGCTCGGGCCGGGAATTTTGTCCTTTATACGGACTCGTTCCATGAGCTGGCGTCATTTTCAGGAGAGATTTCCGCCGCAGGCAAAACAATCAGGAAGCTGAACATGCAGGACCTCACCAAAGTATCCGCTTCTTCCGGACTTGCCGATGACACTTTCCTCTACACCTATACTCCTGCAGTGGCGATGCCCTATACCATTGAATACCGGTATAAAATCGCATACCGGAAAGGAATTGCGTCTTTTCCGACCTTCATTCCTGTCAGAAGACCGGAGACGATGCTGCGCTCGGGAAGCTACAGAATCAGCGCCCCTGCCGGAACTGAAATAAGATACAGTTCCAACATGGTGCCCGAGACCGTAACTTCCGGCAAGAAGACCACATGGTCATGGAGCATCAAGGATTACAAGGGATTTTCAGATGAGGCTCTGATGCCGGATATAAGAGAGCTTGTACCTTATGTATATGCATGTCCGGCCAACTTCTCATTGGGAGGCAAAAAAGGCTCACAGTCAAGCTGGGAGGAATTGGGAGCATGGCTGTACGGCCTGCAGAAAGACACGAAGACGCTTCCGGAGCCGTTCCGTGCCAGTTTGCAGGAAATGACCGCCGGAGCACAGTCTGACCTGGAGAAAATAAGAATCATATACGGCCATTTGCGGAAGACCACACGCTATGTCAGCATACAGCTCGGACTTGGAGGCTTGCGTCCGTCACCTGCCGGGGATGTCCTGAAAACAGGATTCGGAGACTGCAAGGCTTTGTCCAACTATATGCAGGCCATGCTGGATGCCGTGGGAATAAAGTCGGAATACCTGATAGTGCAGACAGACGAAAAGGACCTTTTGCCGAACTACGCATCTCTCGGGCAGATGAACCACGCGATGCTTTGCGTCCCTATGGCATCAGACTCACTGTGGATAGAGTGTACGAATCCTTCATATCCTTTGGGGTACCGCCACAGCGGGATAGCCGGACATGAGATAGTCCTTGTGACACCTGAAGGCGGAAAGAAAGTCAGGGCAAAAGGGTATTCAGACAGCCACGCCGCAAGTTCGGAATCCATGACGGTCCGGCTTGAGGAAAACGGCTCAGCCCAATGCGAGGTAACCAGGAAACTGCTTGCAGAGGACATTGAACCATATATAGAATTTGAGAGCCTGAAGCCGGATCTCAGGCGGAAACGTCTCACTTCAAGATACAAGTGCCTGTGCGACAACGCAGTCCTGACAGGTACATCTGACAATTTCAGCGAACTGACCGGCGGAGCAACACCTCAGATGAACGTGTCTTTCCAGATGGACGTCCCGGGATATGCAAAGGTTTCCGGAGACAGGATGTTCATTCCTCTCAGCCACTCAAGCCTTAAGATATTCCATGACAAGGCAGAACGCGTGAACCCGATATGCATTGATGAAAGCCTGTCCATCATCGACACGGTAAGAATCGTGATTCCGGACGGATTTGAAGCGGAGCATATTCCTGAGAATGTCAGCATCAGGTCCGAACTTGGAGCATTCGTATCGAATGTGAGCTCAGCAGACGGAATGATACTGATAGAGCAATCCCTTGTATTCAACAAAGGACGTTATCCGAAGGAGACATATCAGGAATACCGTTCATTCGCCAAATCGGTTTCAAAGACAAACGACAAGAAAATCGTGCTTGTACGCAAGGCTGCCGGCAATCCCTGAAAGCATCAGTATTCCGCCGATATAGCCTTGACATTCAAATCCTTGCCGACAGGCTTTCCGTTCACTGCAGGTCTCAGGGCAAATCTGAGTGTATCGCCCGGAGACAAATCTGCAGGCATGGTGAACCTGAAATGAAGCGTGTCCCTGCCATGGGCATCGAGCGTCACATTCTGACGGCATGCCAAAATCCCAGGACGGGGGCTATCGAATGAGACGGTAATCTGCCTGTCCGTGTCATTGGCAAGCCTGACATATATCATACGGTTCTCTCCATCTTGTGCTTTTCCGAAATGCAGGGTCTCATGGCTCATGTACAGGCCGCTTCCGAAACTGTACGGATGGTCATCGGTCACGGGATGTACGCACGGTATCACCTCACCTTTGATGACAAGGCTCATGACATCCCTCCGGCCTTCGAACCGGACCTGCACCTCCTCCATGAAAATGCCGCTGCGGTATGCAGGATTATATGTGACTTCAACCCTCACATCTTTGCCGGGAGGCACAGGAAGATGGTTTACCGTGGCAGCCGCACATCTGCAATGCGAATAGGCAGCCGCAGGAAAAAGAGTATCCGCAGAATTGTTGCGCACAACAAGAACAGTCCTTGCCAGCCCGTCTTCCTCGTATATGGTACCGAAGTCAGCCTCCGTGTTCTCACTTGTCACAATCTCCTCCGGCAGGCTGCTGCGCCTGTCCTCTGAAGAAGGGCTGCACATGCAGGAACTGACAACAAGGCACATCACGGCAAAAGGCAAAACAATACGTATCTTTTTCATCATTGCAAAAAATAAAGACAGCTTCAGAAATCTCATAAGAATCTGAAGCTGTCCGATATCCAATAAAATCAATATGCGAATCTTATGGCACGGGAGCTTCTCATGACCTTATGAGGGACCATCGTAAATCCGAAAGAATAATCCCTGTCACTCCAGGCCGTCCTCTCAGGCTCAGCCTTTGCCCCCCAGCTGTCATATCCTCCGATTCCGGAATGCACACCGTCGATGCAGACCTCCATGTAATCCTGCGGCACCACATCATCAATATGATGCTGGCGGCGGCGTACATTACGGGCAGCCTCCATATCATGCACTTCGTCAGGCGACAGGTTATCCCATTGATAGTCATGCATCACAGCCTCCTCCGAGTCAAAGTCCTCAACAGAGTTCCGCAGGACATTGAATTCAAACATTCCGTCCCCCACGATGGCAAGTCCTCCGGTTTTGAGCCATGAGCAGCCGGTATGGTGCCCGTTCTCCTGAGGACGCACATAAGGCACATATTCCTCAGATGCAGAAGTCTCATATATTCCCATGCGCGCACCGCTCTGCCTGTCCCAGTAGCATTCCTGAGGACCGCGTCCGAAATAGCTGAACCTGTCATCTTCAGCAGAGAGCCTGAAACGGAGTCCTACACGCGGCACCTCAATGGCATTGCCGTCTCCGGCAGGAATTCCGCGGAAATCTGCATGAACCTTGACGATTCCGTTTGCGAGAACCTCATAAACGACATGATACTCATTTCCTGACGGCAGGTCATAGCAGACTTTCAAAGCAGCGCCATAAGCAGTATTTTCTGCCATTGCAGAAGCTGAGAACTCATTTGAGGCTGTCTTGAAACCCTGAGTCCTTGCAGGCCAGCCGTTGCCATAGTCATTGTCTGTAGGCCCGCGCCAAAAGTTTGGCCTGATGCCGAAGCCGTCAGCAAGCATCTCCTGCCCCTTTACCATATATGAAGTCACGATTCCCTGTTCCCTGTCAAAGACGAACCTGACTTTGGAAGAACTTATCACAATGGCATTTCCATCGTCTTCAATCTTGCATGAAGCCTTCCTTGCCTTATAAGGCCTGTGACCGGCCTCTTTCAAAAGGAACTGCTCCGTTGCAGCCATGTGCCCCTTTTCAAGAAGCGCAGATGCTTCTGAGGTCACGACATCAAAATTGATGAGGTAGCCTTTGCGCTTGCGGAGCTTCGGAAGCTTTATTGTAAAATCCTCGTCACACTGAGCCGGAGTGCTGAATCTCAGACGGCCCTTCCTTATGGATTTGCCGTCCGCCAGAATCGTATAGCGCACTTCATATCCCGTCAAAGACTTGAAATAAAACCTGTTCTGTATATTGAAGCGGCCTGACGCCGGATCATCTGATGTAATCTTGACATCCTGATAGACATGCTTCACCTCCGCAAGCCCAGGATGAGGATCACGGTCAGGTCCCACTACTCCGTTGCATACGAAATTGCCGTCGCTCGGCATATTCTCACCGAAATCACCGCCGTATGCCCAATAGAGGAAATGTCCGCCAGCGCTATACTTGGCAAGGGCCTGGTCCACCCAATCCCAGATGAAGCCGCCCTGCAAATGGTCGTACCCGTAAATCCAATCCCACTGCATATCCAGAGAACCTGTCGAGTTGCCCATGGCATGCGCATACTCGGACGGGCACACAGGCCTGTCGGGAGCATTCTGCGCCATCTTCCCGAACCATGAAGCCGAAGGATACTGCGGAACTATCATGTCCGTATTCCACTCGAACTCAGCCCTCTCATAACACACCGGACGATTCATGCCGTCTTTTTCCAATGACTTTATTTCATTGTATGCATTGTAGAAATTGCAGCCGTTCCCGCCTTCGTTGCCCAAAGAAAGAATGGTGACGCAGGCATGGTTTCTTGTACGGAAATACATGTTCCTTATGCGGTATATATGGTTCCCGTACCATTCCGGCTTGTTTCCGAGTGTCTTGTCAAGGTCATAGAACATGCCGTGGGACTCCACATTTGCCTCGGAATACACATAAAATCCGAGACTGTCGCACAGGTCATAGAACATCCTCTGCTGCGGATAATGGCACGTGCGGATGGCGTTGATATTATTCTCCTTCATAAGCCTCAGGTCCTGCAGAAGCCTCTCACGGCCCACATAGTGACCGGTATACGGCTCGGTCTCATGAAGATTCACGCCCTTGAACTTGACAGGCTTGCCGTTGACAAGAAACTTGTTGCCGACAATCTCAAGACGGCGGAACCCGACATTCATCCTTGTATATTCTCCGTCTACACAAAGCAGAAGGGCATAAAGCTCAGGTGTCTCAGCACTCCACTGCCTTGCGTCAGGCACTGTACCGGACATCACGGCCTTGCCGTCCGTCACGACAGCACTGTCTTCAAGCACAATCCTGCCGCCTTTGTCAAACAGTTTGTATGATACTTCACTGCCGCGGTCTGAAGTGACTTCAAGACGGAAAAGCCCGTCCCTGCAAGCCTCATCCAAAGACGAGACCACGTTCACATCGAAATCACAGTCATATTTCTCAGAGGAAAGATAAACGTCCCTCTCTATTCCGCTGATCCGGAAAAAGTCCATGCATTCAAGGTAAGAGCCTGTGGTAAAGCGGTATATCTTAAGCACAAGGGTATTATTCCCTTCTTTGAGACAAGGGGTTATGTTGAAGCGTGCCAAATCCTTGGAATCCTCGTTATACCCGACCTTTTCACCGTTCACGTAGACATAAACTCCGGACTTCGCACCTGCAAGGTTAAGATAGACCTGACGTCCGGCCCACCACTGCGGAACTTCGAATGTACGGAAATAGACTCCGCACGGATTCTCGTCAGGGACAAACGGCGGCTGCGGATTTACAGTGGCAAATTCAAAATCAGTATTGACATAGATTGGAGTGCCGTAGCCCTGCATTTCCCAGTTGCCGGGAACAGAAATGTCATTCCATGAAGCGGCAGTCCTGGCAGAAACTTTCTCAAGCCCATCTGGCATTGTCTGCTGAGTGTCATAATACAAGAATTTCCATGTGCCGCCAAGGTCCATATAGTTCTCACTTGAAGTAAAACCGCCCGTCATGGCATCCTTGGCATCAGACCAGAATATCAGTTCCGTACGCTCAGTTTCAGCATTGGCCGAAAAAACATCCAGATTCTTCCATTCGGGCTGTTGCGCAGAGACCGTGACTGCAAAAGCTGCAGCCACGGTCATCATTGTACAAATATTTTTCATCTTTTATGAAGTTTCAGTGTCATCAAACAAGGCTAAGCCTCGGGGCTCATGAAGAACTCGAGAGTTCCTCCGGCCATTATCTCATCATAGCTCACATACGTCCTGTCGAGTTTCTTGCCGTTAAGGGAAGCTGACTTGATGTAGATATTCTCAGGAGAGTTGTCATGGGCGATTATAGTGAAAGTCTTGCCGTCACCGAGATTCACCACGGCTTTCTTGACCGCAGGCGAGCCGAACTGGAACTCTCCGCATGCAGGATCGACCTGATACAGGCCGAGGGCAGAGAGCACATACCATGCTGACATCTGGCCGGCATCCTCATTTCCGCAGACTCCGCTGTGGTCATCGAAATAAAGCTCGTCAAGAATATAGCGTACCTTTTCCGCACATTTGTCCTGCCTGCCGATATAGTTGTACATGTAGGCAGCATGGTGGCTCGGCTCGTTTCCATGGGCATACTGTCCCACAAGGCCCGTCACATCATTTGCCTCAGGACCGAGGTCACCCTCAACAGTGAAGAACTCGTCAAGCTTGGCCTCGAACGCCTCCGGTCCGCCGATAATCTCAGCCAGCCCGTTCACATCCTGAGGAACAAGGAAGGTATATTGCCATGCATTGCCCTCCGTAAAGTCACTCTTCATGTGGATTGCCTTGAACGGGTCGAAAGGTGTGCGCCATGAGCCGTCGGCAGCCCTTCCGCGCACGAATCCCACCTCCGGATCATAATGTTTCTTCCAGGCATTGCTCCTTTCGCCGAAATATTCTGCGGCCTCCATGTCCCCGGCCTCACGCGCCACTTTTGCAAGCGAAGCATCGGCAATCGAGAACTCCATTGCCTTTGACACGGTCTCAAGCTCAGCACTCTTGTCAAACGGAATATATCCGTATATCTTAAGGAACTCCTGTCCCCTCTCGTCAAGCATCGAAGATGTCTTCATCGCCTCAAGAGCCGCAGGAATGTCTTTTGCAAAACCTTTCAGGCATAGGTCAGCCATCACGATGACTCCAGGATTGCCTATCATGCAGTCGGTCTCGTTTCCTGCAAGATGCCATACAGGGAGCTTGCCCTGCTGGTCATAGATGTTCATCAGGGTAGAAGCAATTGCCGAGGACATCTCAGGATTGATGATTGTCATCAAAGGGAATTCCGCCCTGTATGTATCCCACAATGAAAGCACGGTATACTGGTTCTCATCGCTGCTGTGCACCTTTGCGTCAGCTCCGCGATATTCCCCGTTGCGGTCGCTGAAAAGTGACGGCGCAATCATGGTATGATAAAGCGAGGTATAGAAAAGCTTCCTTTGGCGTGCGTCCATTTCCTCTATTTCGATGCGCCCGAGTTCTTTGTTCCAGCGGTCCTTGGCAGCCTGAGCCACTGCATCAAAATTCCATCCCGGCTGCTCGGCATTCAGGTTCTCCCACGCATTTTCACAGCTTACAGGAGAAAGACCCACCTTGACGGCAATCTTTTTCTGTGATGAAGTGTCGAAAATGATTGCCACGGCATATTCATCACCTGTAATCGGAATGTTCTCGTACTCCATCACCGGAGAAGAAAACTCCGCAGCAAACCATATAGTGTGGTCTTTTGCCCAGCCTGAAGAGCGTCTGTAACCTTCTATGCGGGTCGGGCTGAGCCATGAGAAGTCCCAATCAGTCACACCGTCCCAGCCGATTCCGGTACAAAGGTCAAGCAGGACGGCAGAGCGGTCACCTGTGAAGGTATATTCATGAATACCGGTCCTGTCTGTGGCGGCAAGCCTTGCCGTAACACCGTAATCAGGCATCTCAAGGCTGTAGAATCCCGGACGGACCTCTTCTTTCGAATGGTCAAGAAGGGCATAGATGTGCGTGGCATCTGCATTCTTCCTCTTTGCCCAGCTCGTGTCATATTTGACTTTTGCAGGGTCGTATGGCATCAGGAGCACATCGCCGAGGTCACCGATTCCTGTTCCTGTGAGGTGGGTATGAGAGAATCCGATTACAAGGGTATCGCTATAATGATAGCCCGAGCACCAGTCCCACTCGTCCTTAATCTGCTGAGGCCCGAGCTGGACCATGCCGAACGGCACTGAAGCTCCGACAAATACATGTCCATGGCCGCCCGAGCCGATGTACGGATCCACAAATGCAGTATAATCATTTTCTTCTGTGCAGCAGGCGGAAAGCGCAGCTGCCGCAAGTGCTATAAGCAATGATGACTTTCTCATCTTAATGTTGTTATGGTTTAAATGTTATTATTCATTACAATGCGATTGTCTCCGAGAGCCTTATGTCCTGCGAAGATGCACCTGCAGCAATCATGAACTCTCCTGGCTCGACAACTGTTTCCATACCTGCATTGCAGAGAGAGAAGGCACGGCCGTCAAGTATGAATTCGGCAACGGCAGTCTCTCCTTTTTTGACAGCTATCCTGTCAAACGCACACAACTGCCTGCGTGGGCGGACTGTCGAGGCCACGAGGTCCGTGACATAAATCTGCACAACCTCCTCACCGTCACACTCACCCGTATTCCTTACCTTCAGGCTTACTCTGACCGAGTTGTTCCCGAGATTCTCAAGGGACAGGTCCGAATATTCGAATGAAGTGTAGCTCAATCCGTATCCGAACGGATATAACGGAGCAGAGGACATCTCGACATAGTCGTGTCCGTGAGGGAACTTTTTGTTATAGTAGACCGGAAGCTGCCCTGCCGAGCGCGGCACTGATACAGGCAGACGGCCAGCCGGATTATAGTCACCATAAAGCACATCTGCAAGTCCGTCTCCTCCCTGCTGCCCCGGATAGAACTGCGTCAGAAGCGCATCGGCATTTCCGCTTGCCCAGCTCTTGTCCAGCGGGCGGCCTTCAATATAGACAACCACCATCGGTGTGCCGGTCTTCTTTATTGCCTTGAGCAATTCTTCCTGACGTCCAAGAAGAGACAATGACGCACGGTCGAATCCTTCTCCGGATTCCATGTCACTGACTGAGTTTTTGTCGGCCACAGCTGCCCCTGTCTCCTTATATGTAGTCTTGAAGTCACGGGCACTTGACCCGCCTACGACAACGACGGCCACATCAGCCCCGGCTGCAGCGGAGGCGGCACGTGCAATGTCACAATTATTCATGTCACGTACGGGACATCCCTTGACATAGGTCACATTGCCGCTTCCAGCCTTTGCCCTGATTCCGTCAAGCACAGTCCTTATATTCTCACGAGGCTGCGGTGCCGTATAGTCTCCGAGCTGATTGTACATATTGTCGGCATTCGGGCCGATTACAGCAATTTTCATGTCCTTCTTCAAAGGCAGGATGCCGTTGTTCTCCAGGAGGACGACACCTTCCCTGGCCGCCTGCCTTGCAACTTCAACATTTTCAACACTCCGCACATTCAGGGCGGCATGGCACGGATCAATATACGGATTATCAAACAAGCCAAGCTCGAATTTCAGCCTGAGCACCCTTCCGACAGCCTCATCAAGCACTTTCATGCTGACTTTTCCGCTTTTCACGGCATCATGAAGCTGAGAATAGCAGTTTGCCCCGAGATCCACGTCGACACCGGCATTGATGGCCATGATTCCTGCCTCCTCCTTGTCCCTCGCAATATGGTGGTCTCCGCAAAGTCCGTCGATGCTCACAAGGTCAGAAACCACAAAACCACCAAAGTCCCATTTATCTTTCAGGATTCCGCGCAGAAGTTCCGGATTCGCAGTGCTCGGCACACCGTCTATGGAATTGTATGAAGTCATGACTGACAAGGCTCCGGCATCAATGGCCGCCTTGAACGGAGGAAGGAAATTCTCATGAAGGTCACGAAGCCCGACATGCGAAGGATTGCCGTTATGCCCGCCTTCAGGTATGCCGTATGCCACAAAATGCTTAAGCGTCGAAACAATGCCGTTTTCCCATCCGTTGTTCTTAGGGCTTGTTCCGCGGACCATGGCAGCAGCCATCTCTGAAGTGAGGCAGACATCCTCACCATACGTTTCCTCCACTCTTGACCACCTCGGTTCACGTGCAAGGTCAATCACCGGCCCATATCCGATATGTCCTCCCTGCGCCCTCAGTTCAGATGCAATCGTGCGGCCGACATGCTCAAGAAGCTCCGTGTCCCAGCTGGCTGCAAGCCCGATGCTCGTAGGAAAGACAGTCGTGCCTATGGCCATGTGGCCATGAGGTGCCTCTTCAGCCAAAATGACAGGTATGCCGAGCCGGGTGCTGTCCATGGCATATTTCTGCATGGCATTATAGACTTCTGCCGCCAGCACAGGATCAAGGCCTGTTTCCAATGTTTTCTGAGTCCACGGGTCCGCCCTGAAGGTAGCCCAAAGCATTCCTCCGTGCTGTTCTCCTGCAAATCTCCGGAATTCATCGGAGATTCCGGCAACGGCCTTGCCGTCAATCTCAGTTTTCACGTACATAGGCCAGCCGAGCGGGCACAGAAGCTGTCCGAGCTTTTCCTCAACAGTCATTCTCGCCAGAAGGTCTTCTGTACGCTTCTGAGTACTCAAAGACGGATTCTTGTAGGCCGGAGATTTCTCAGACATACAGCCCGACACGAGGGCAATACTTGCCGCAAATACGATAAAAGGTTTTAGCATCGTTGTGTGATTATTAGTTTAACAAGACTTGCATCATTATTCTGCAAGTCCACGGGCACGTAGAAGGGCGGAAGGATCCGGCTCGGCTCCGCGGAAACGGCGATACAGCACCATAGGCATCTCACTGCCGCCTTTCTCAAGAATATTGGTACGGAAAGAAGCTGCAGTCTTAGCGTCAAAAATGCCGTTCCTGAGGAAAAGTTCAAAGGCATCCTTGTCAAGGACCTCGGCCCAGAGATAGCTATAGTAGCCGGCACTGTATCCGCCGCTGAAAATGTGGGCGAAATATGTGCTGCGGTAGCGCGGTATAATCTCGTCGATAAGTCCCATCTGACGGCAGGCCTCAGCCTCGAACTCCATCGGGTCAATGCCTTCGGCCGAAGTAAGCTCATGCCACTTCATGTCAAGTATTGAGGCTGCTACAAGCTCTGTGGTCATAAATCCCTGATTGAAGGTAGCGGCAGCCTCAATCTTTGCCACAAGAGAGTCCGGAATTACTTCGCCGGTCTCATAGTGGCGGGCATAGCCCCTGAGCACTTCTTTCTGAAAGGCCCAGTTTTCCATTATCTGGGACGGAAGTTCCACAAAATCACGGGCCACAGCCGTGCCGCTCACGCTCTTATAGCGGCATTTGCTCAGAAGTCCGTGCAGAGCATGTCCGAACTCATGGAACATTGTCCCCACCTGGTCAAGGGTAAGGAGAGACGGCTTGTCTGCGGTAGGTTTTGCGAAATTGCCTACATTCACGATTACCGGACGCACATCAGTCCCGTCAACCCTGGTTTCCTGGTTTACGAAATTGCTCATCCATGCACCTCCCCTCTTAGTGCTGCGAGGGAAATAGTCAGTCAGGAGCACTCCGATAAGAGAGCCGTCTGCATCAGTGATTTTGAATCCCTCCACATCAGGATGATACGCAGGAATATCCTCAAGCTTCTCGAAATTGAGTCCATAGAGTTTGTGAGCCGTATTGAAGACTCCCTCACGGACATTTTCCATTTTGAAATACGGCTTGGTCTGCTCCTCGTCAAGTGCGTACTTTGCCTTGCGCACCTTTTCCGCATACCACGCCCAGTCCCAAGGCTGTATAGTGCTGCCCTCAGGAAGGAGACCTGCCTTGATGTCCTCATCCATGACAGCCTGCATATCCACGATTTCCTCACGTGCCTTGGCCACAGCCGGAACCATAAGTTCCTCCAGGAATTTGTCCACCGCAGCAGGAGTGCCGGCCATCTTGTCTGAAAGGATGAACGCAGCCGGAGTGTCATAGCCGAGCAGCCTTGCCTTTTCTATTTTCAGTGATACGATTTTCGTCAGCAGGTCCTTGTTGTCGTTCTTGTTGCCGTTGTTGCCTCTCGAGGCGTATGCCTTGAACATTTTTTCCCTTACGGAGCGGTCTTCCTGCGATGCCATGGCCTCCGGATACTCCGACACAGCCACTCCGAACTGTTCTGCAAAAGCATTGTTTTCCGCAAGCAGGTTATTGCCGAACGTGTTTGAAAGCGAAGAAAGCTCCATATTTATCTCGCGCATGCGGTCCTGGCCTTCCTTGTCCAAGGCCACGCCGTTCTTCACAAAGCTGTCATAAAGATTCTTGAGGGCCATCTGCTGCTCCCTGTCCAGTCCGAGTTCGTCCTTTTTATTATAGAGAGTTTCTACTTTGGCGAAGAAATACGGATTCATGAAGATATTGTCACTGTGCGCAGAAAGCATAGGAAGTATCTTTTCCACTATTTTCTGGAGAGACTCAGTGGCATCTGACTCCGATACATTGAACAGTACGCTCGTAACACGGTCCAGAATAGCTCCGGAATGCTCGTATGCCTCGACCACATTGGCAAAAGAAGGTGCATCAGCATTGGCAATAATGGCATCTATTTCTCCCTGCTGCTGGCGTATGCCTATTTTTACAGCAGGCAAATAATCCTTCTCTTTTATCTGTCCGAAATCCGGAATTCCATAAGGTGTGTCCCATTCCGTCAGGAAAGGATTTAGTCTGTTACATGCAATTGCAGCCATAACCATAAAGATTATCAGTCCGAGTTTTTTCATTATATCGAATTTTATGTGTTCTGTCCAGATGGTTTATACGCCGGCCCTGCAATTGTTCTTGCCGCAAGCCGGATTTCCACATTCCAACCTGCAAATATATCAAATTTATTTGAACGTTGGCAGAAGTTCCTTCCCACATTCTCCTGTCTGGCAGCATGCCAATGGTCCCGGCAGTGCGGAGCGTGAAACGCAACACATTGACTGTCAGCCATATCACAAAAATCGCTGCCCCGAATTCGGGGCAGCGATTTTGCATAAAGCCGTCATCTGCAACGCATTACACTCCACGGAATTAGTCAGGCCGCAGAGTGCACCATGCATGCAGGAAGGCTAATCGTTGACTTTCACATCAGTTATGTCAAGCAGAGTGAACTGGATGCTTCCCTGATACATGGTTATCACACCTGTCACATCTATGGTCTTGGTGCCGGCAAGAACATCGGGATCAATCTCCGTATCCGCAAATCTTGAGTAACCGCTCGTACGGATCTGAATCTCAGACCCTCCCATAGTAAAATACTGGCTCACGGAATATGCACCGGGATTATTCATCAGCTGTTCCTTGTTATCAGCCACAGTTCCATAGTTCTGGTCATTCCCATTTCCGAGCTTGACGTCATCCCACAGGCCTGCAGAAAGGTATTCCTTGTATTTGTTCTTGGACATTGCCCATGTGGTGATTCCGTGGGTCTCGTCTGACAGGAAAACCCTGTTTGAAGACAGCTTTGTGTCTTTGTTGCTGTCGACATAAAGAAGAGCGAACACCTCGTTGGCATACTTGAGTCCCTTCAGGGTCACAAGGCTTCCGATATATCTGTTGGTCGCCTGAGTATCATTCTTTCCCGGAAGGTCAGACGCCGAAATCACCTGAGGTACGACAGGATCTCCGAACTCACCGCGGAAAACATGCCTGTCGATAATCTCCGCGACATCCATATATGAAGTCTGGTATTCACCTTCCGGGTCCTCCAGTCCGAGCTGAATCATACCGCTTCCGCCATTATTTCCGCTCTTGTATCCGTACATGCCCAAAGTGAGCCCCCCGCATTTCACATAAACAGTCTGCCCGGGCTTATAATCATTGTAGAGTCCCGTCTTTCCTATCTTGATTTCAATTCCTCCGGTCTCGTCCTGAATATAGAAACTTCTGTAGAAATTGCCGGAACGGTCTGAAGTAGAAACTTTTCCGCCTATGATTATATCCTCTTCAATGACCTTTGCCGCACCTTTATACATTGCAACCAGCTGGGCAATTGTATGGGTCGGGGTCATTGTCACCTTCTCATATTCACCCGGCTCAGGATATTTCCCGGTAAACACCGGAGTAAATTCCTCGCATGCAAGCGCGGACAGCAGCAGAGCAGCCGCAACAAATATCTTATATATTATCTTCATAACTTAGAATCTGAAATAGAGGTTCAACATATAATTGACTCCGCTCATGTAGAAATATCTCGGATCGAACCTGTAATATCTCTCACCGCTCTTGCTGTCAATCAGACGGGTCTGTTCATAACCTCCTGTACGGACATTTGTCTTGTTCAGGATATTATTGACATTCAATGAGAAACCGAAATTGTACTTGCGCTTGATATACCATGACTTGCCGACACTTGCATTCAGCAGGAACACAGGGTCAAACTTCTCCTGGGCAGCCATATATTCAATCTCTACAGGTGTTGCGATTCCGTCAGGGCCTGCGACAGCCATATCCGTACGGTACAGAGGGTTCATGTCAAGGTATGAATTGGCAAAGCACTGTCCCTCAACAGTAAAGAACCAATAGGAATTTGTACGGTAGTTGAATGCAAGGCTCGACGCAATCTGAGGAGTGCTCGGCACATAATGCTTCTGCTTTTTATCCACCAGATAATTTCCCGCAAGGTCAACTTCATAAGTCTCGACTCCGTCAACCATGCTCTTCTTATAGACAGGATGTTCTTTCCAATATGTCACAGGCTGGTTCTCGAACACGACGGCAGCACTGTTGTCTATCGTCTGTGTCATCCGTGGTGTGGAAGTATAAATGTATTCTCCCAGACTCAGCGCACCCTGAAGCGAAAGGCCATTGAGGAAGAACGGAATCCTGAATCCGAGTTCTAAACCTAAATGCCTCTGGTCAATCCCGGTCATGGCAAAATTGGTAAATGAGTTCTGTGAGTCATCGTAGAAGCTCATCAGATCGGTCTGATTCATTATTTTTGTCCAGAATCCGCTGACACGCAGGTCATATCCGTTATTGCTGTAGCTATAGTTTATATCAGCAGAAACTGTCTTGGATGTCTCCAGGCCTGCAATGAGAGTATTCCTCGTTCTCGGAGAAATGAATGACTGCGAGAATGTCGGTGCATCAGTATAATATCCTGCATTTGCATACAGTCTGTGACCGCCCTGGAACACATAGCTTGCCCCGACCTTTGCAGAATAAGTGAAGAATTCAGCTTTCTCCGAATCACCTTTTGACGAAATCACATTGCCATACGAGTCGTATGAAGTCAGCTTGCGGCCTTCATAGTAAATCTCGTTTCCGTTGTCGTCAAGGCCTGCAAACAAGCCCTTGCGGAGAAGGCCTTCCCTCCAGAAACCGGTATATCCGGCCTCAAGGGCAACATTTGCAGTCAGTCCTCCGTGAGTGAAGATTCCGTTCGCCCATACACCGGCATTGCGTATATGTGCATAGTAATCATATCCATATTTGCCGCCGCGGCCGACACGCTCAGCATCACCATGCTCAAGGAAATAATCCAGGTCATTCTGGATCATAGTAGGAGATGAAGCAAAGTCCCTCTCGGCAAACTGGTCAATATTAAGGTAATAGTCACCGCCGAGCAGGTCATCAAGCTTCTTGTAATACTCAGTGCGGTTCCATTTGAAATTGGCACCTCCTGCCAATGTAAACCAATTGTTTACGGTCCACTTCACATTGGCTGCAGCATTGACGTCATTCTGGTCTACGCGGCGCTCCTCAATGGCATACTTGGACCTGTTGAGATATGTCCCGTCAGACTGGAGAACCTGATTGTTGTAGTTTACATTATAGAGTCTGTCCCAGTTCAGGTGACAGGTGCTGTTCCAGTCGGAAAGCCAGGCCTCCTTTGCCCATCCGGCCTTGAACGCGTCATTCCTGTCATAATCCGGATTCGGATTATAGAAATAAGACGGGAGGTTGCGGTAGTAGTCCGGACGCGGATCCGGAGCATCATACCAGTCAAGCGCAGTATATCCGTTTTTGCCGGTACGATAAAGAATTGTGGCAGAGGCCTCGAGATTCTCCGTAGGCGTAGCGGTATATTTCAGGACAAATACCGGCTCGTGCGTCTTGCGGACACGGGCATTGCGCATCTTTCCATTCTGGTATCCCCAGTTTGAGTTGTACATGTTGTCACCCATGAGGTCATAGACTTCCTGGGTCGAAGCATTTTGGGCACCTCTCTGTCCCGGAGCGGCAAAAGCCACGAGGCTCAGCCTGTGCACATCCGAGAATTTCTTCTCGACACCGGCATAGTATGCAAAATTACGGTAGTACACACCTTTCACCCAGTCATTGCCGCCGACACGTGCAGACACGTTGAATGCGTATGACCATCCGTTGTCAAGCTCTCCGGAAGCATAAGTGGCCATCAGCCTCAGACGGTACATCGCACTGTTGGTCAATGCACTGAATCTCCATCCCGGACGTACGGAAGAAGGTGTGGCGAGTATATTTGTGACACCGTTGTATCCGCCGGCGCCATAATCCGAAGCCTCATTTCCGACTGTCGTCTCCTTGCTTCTGGTGGCTTCATTGAGTCCGCTCCAGAGGGAATACGGAGAATATCCTGTGATGGCATCATTCATTTTGACGCCGCTGAGGTAAACATCCTGAGTCTCACTGTTATATCCCCTGTTCTTGAATCGGATTGCGCTGAAGCCGAAACCGACGATGTCCGTATATACGTCATTGGAAAAAAGGATGGACGGAGTGTCCGAATATCCGGAATCATCCATGTCAAATTCAGCAAAACTTGAATCGTCAGCCTCCACGACATTGCGCGCCGCAACGAGAGAAACGAACATCATGTCCTTGACAAAACCTTTTTCTACGGTAACATTCACATGGGCAGGAACGAAACCTTCGGCTTTTACGGACATGCCGTATATTCCGTCATCAATGCCCTCAAACAAGAACCGTCCGTCACTGCCGGATGTGCCGCGGACAACAATCTCATTGCCTTCAGAAAGTTCTATACTGGCACCGGCCACAGGAACTCTTCCCGAGCGGTTTACTATGGTTCCGCGGACTCCTCCCGTCTGTGCCCACAAAGACACGGAAAGCAGCAGTGCGGTGAACGCAAAAAATATTCTTTTATACATAATGGTAAGTTTATATGCTATTTGCCGACAACGATGAATGTCGGATAATGGTCACTATATCCTCCGATAAATGCACCGCCGGAAAAAGTCCTGAAAGGATAGCCCTTATACTGGCCTTTCTGGGTTGTCATGAACGGGCGCTTGAAGACGACTCCGTAAAATCCTTTTTTCCCGACCTGCTGTATCCTAAGGCCTTCCGATGCCTTTGCAAGGTCATGGTTTACGAGAATAAGGTCATAAATGCTCCACTCGCCGCGGTATGCAAGCGACCCGTAGCCAGCCTTGTACATTGAAAGGAAAGGCGAGAAGAAGTCATCGTCACCGACCTCGTCCATATTCTCCTTTCCGTGCATCCATACTGCCATGCTGTCGTCGGTAGGATTGTCGTTCATGTCACCCATCACGGCTATCTTAATGCCAGGATATTTCTTCATCATGCCGACTGCATGGTTGTAGATAATTTCAGCTCCGCGGCTTCTGAGGTCCTGTCCCTTGCCGCCGATACGGGAAGGAAGGTGGGTCACATAGAAAGCGAAATGTTCATCATCGATTGTGCCGTGGACCATCAGAATGTCTCTCGTCCGGAAGTAATCCTGGGCAGCCTTGTCAAGGGTTATCTCAACTTTGGTATCCTCAAATGTGAAAGGTATGGACTCGCTGTCAATGTAGGTGAACTGTTCCGGCTTGTAGAGCAGGGCCACGTCGACTCCCCTCCTGTCCGGACCGTCATAGTGCACAATCTGATAGTTTGCGTCAGCAATTTCAGGCTGGCTCACCAGGTCTTCAAGCACAAGGCGGTTTTCAATCTCCGAAACTCCGAGAATTGTGTGGTAACGCCCGTTGGCTTTGGCCATCTCACCGATGACTTTGGCCATATTGTGCAGCTTTTTGTTGTATTTGGCCTCTGTCCATTTGTTCTTTCCTTCGGGAAGGAACTCTTCGTCGTTCTTGGCAGGGTCGTCATAGATGTCAAATAGATTCTCAAGGTTGTAAAAGCCTATAACATAGTTTCTCTGTGTCTTCCCTTGTCCGAAAGCGGATGTGAAGGAGAGAAGCGCCACCAGTACGGCTGTCAAAATTCTTTTCATGTTCATGTTTTGTTTTACATGTTTTGTGTATGTCATCATGAGCTAATTGCTCCACCAGAATGTGTCATTCTTTGGATCTGCCGCCTCTATGCGGGCCGCAACTGTTTCCCCGACCCTTGCCTCGAGATTAGGGAAGAAGTCCATTCCGGTCATTGCCTCCAGTTCGTCAACAGACATTGACATGGACCTGTCAATGCCGGTCTGGTCATAGTTCTTGTGCTCCAAGTAAAAGGCAGCGGCACGGTAGCCGGCATTATGGGCAGTGACAGTGGAACTCTTGGAATACCAAAGCAGGGCCTTGAAATATCCTGCCGGCACCTTGACGGACTTTCCGCTGTTGTCGGTTGCTGTTTTTGTGCTTCCCTTGACAACGCAGCCCGTCACGACATACAAGGTGTCCGCAGTCCTTGACCAGTCCCTCACATTTGTTTCGAAACTCGCCCATATTCTCTGGTTGAACTTTGCCCCGAGCTGAGGAGTCATGTTAGTAAAATAGAAAGTCTGCTGATTGGCCTCCTTGCAGCATGTCCTGTCTGCCGAAGGAAGCTGATGGCCCCTGTCATACCCTCCGCCACCGAAGCCCCTGAAAAGTTCGGGCTGATATGCATGCGGGACATTGGGGTCATAGTTCCAGTCATCTGTCCTCTTCTGAGAACCAAGATACAGGCCGCAGAGAGGATAGGCGACCCAATGGGCCACCAGTGCACTCTTGTCCCATGCATAAGAATAGTTCCGGTATGTCCGCCCGTTCATGGTGAACTTGTTGTTGTAGTATTCCAGTCCGCCCTGCACAACCGGGAGTTCCATCCATCCCGGAACATCACCCGGCGTCACCACAGGAGGGCCGGGATTGTCACCTGAGCCTGCCTTCTGAACAAGGGTACAGCTTTCAGATTTGCCTGAAGAATAAACGGTGATTCTCAGTGTCCTTTCTTCTTCCGAGATGTTTTCTGCGTATTTGAGGATTATATTTGTCTTGGTTCCGCTGCCGCTTTCGGTATTAAGTTCGGCCCACGGCTCTGCTCCGGCCTCAAACTCAAGCCCTATTGTCCAGGAGCCTGATGCTGTCACAGAAACAAATGTGCTTCCGGCCCCGGATGATACCTGATCCTGGCGCACAGAAACGGCAAGACGCTGCTGCAAAGGCTTCATATCGTCCCCGCATGAGAATGCCGACAGCAAAACGAGCGACAGGATGATGCAGCGGACATGAATTTCTAAAAACTTTCTTGCCATAAATGCCACTTTAGATAATCAAAGGGTTGCCCGGTTTTTTCCGGGCAGCCCTTTAATAATGTAATAATCGAATATTTTACTCCCAGTAAATCTTGATTTCTGAAAGATACATAGCTCCGTTGCTTGACCTCATTCCTATGAACTCATAGTCTCCGTTAATCGTCAGCTCCGTAGAAGTTCCGCAGACAATGGATCCCAAAAGAGTTCCAGAGGTTGCCTCATCGTTGATGGCATACAGGTCTTTAGTAGAAGCGTAAGGTGTAGACTTGCCATATATATTCAACTTTCTGTCGCCGGCACTTGAGGTTGCAGATTGCCAGGTGACAACTACCTTGCGAACTTTTCCTCCTGAAGTTGTTGTGATTATACCGGAGTTGTTTTGTTTGCTCCTCAGCTGGATGGAGTCGTTTCCTCCCGCAGACTGTCCGGCGTAAACCGCAGGAGAAGTCGCAGTTTTTCCTGACCAATCGGCATACACGGTATTTTCTATACCGGTCAATGCGCGATTAAGGACATCAACAATCATATCACCGGCAGCAGCCTTCTTGGCCTGCGTAATCACGACCTCATAAGTCTTGACAGCAGCATCCTCTGTAGTTGAGACAGTGATTTTGGCTGTCCTTGCAGACTCCTCTGACTCATTCTTTGTGAGCTGGAGAACCACATCGTCAGCACCGTTTCCGCTCTCGCCGTAAAGGATTTCCACCCAGTCAGAGCCTTCTGTAACAGAAGCCGTCCAAGACACGTTTCCGCTTACCTTGAATGTTGCAGACACGGCTGAAGCGGCAACGTTTATTGAAGTAGGCGACACTGAGAATGCCTTTCCGTTTCCGAAACGGTCTCCGGTAAGTCCGGCATAGTCAGACTTCTGGGCGAATATCAGCTGGATATCATCATTGTTCCTGGTTGCGATACCCTTCAGGGTTCCTGCACCCTGAGGAACGCTTTCAGAACCGAATGTAGAATATTTTGAAGAGAATACAAGGAACTTGCTGCCGGACTTGTCCTCAAAGTTGATGCTTGTGTGTGCATCACCAACGACAAATGTCTTGGAAAGGTCGTCAGCAACAACCTGCACATTCTCAAGCGCAACATATTGTCCCTCATATTTGTTTGCAAGGAAGTCTGCCATGGAAACAGTCTTAGGCTGCACGTTTTCACCTGAAGAAACGAGGGCTGCACTTGAATTTGAGACTTCAACCTGCACAGCTTTGTTGTAGGCGCCTTTTTTCGAACCGGAAAGATTAATCTTTACCTTGTCGCCGAATTTGAATGAATGGTCAGAAGAGAATCTGATCTGAATGGCACCAGTAGCGTCCTGGATGTATGCTCCCTTCTTTGAGGTGAGGTTATTCAGATCTGCATTAGAGACGATGACACCCTCTATTCCGATTCCTTCACCAATAGAGGCTCCCTCAGAAAGGCCGAGAATTGTAGATATCGGGGCTACAGTAAATTCACCCGGATCAGGAGTATCGCCTCCGCCCTGTCCATTGAGAGAAACTATCTTATTCCCCCTGGCAACTTCCGGAGTGTTGCCTTTGAAGTTGACCAGTTTACCGAGAATTACGACTTCATCTTTTACTTTAAGCTGGTCAGCAGACGTGAATTTTTCTCCGTTGAAATACTTTCCTGCGTAAACAAGAAGGGTTCCGGACTCTGTTCCGTCATCGGAAATATAATAAGATATGCTGCCGTATGTTGATATGTCAGAAGCTACATCACCCTTAAAGCTTGACACCAAGCCTTTGAGGTATACTTCCTGGCTCTCAACATCTGCACTGAGTCCCTCAATGACTGCAAGCGCCTCAGCAACGCTGTAAGGAGACTCAAGTGTTCCGTTTCCTCCGACAGGTGCACCGCCCTCGCCTTTCTGAGAGATTGTAAGAGTTCTTGTGATGGTTCCGATCGTGAACTCAACAGATGCGTTGCGGTCAGTGCCAGTATTTCCTGTAACTGTAACCTCAACAGTTCTTCCGTCAGGCTCTGCCCCCCCCGACAAAGGATTGACATCCAGCCACTCAGGAAGTGTGCCTTTTACTTCCCAATCTCTTGTAGCAGATACGGTAATTGACTTCGTTTCCGCAGCTGACTCAAAGGTAAGCTCAGACGGAGACAAAGTAAGACTTGGTTCGCCCGTAAGGAGCTCCTTATTGTCACAGCCGGCAAACAATGCCGCAACTGCAGAAATGCAAAAAAGAAAATGCCTCAATTTCATACTAATTTTATTTAATTAAGTTTGTTATGCCTGTCATATTTTGCACAAACATAGCCAAAGCCGAGAGCAAACGTCAAGTTTGGTTGTAAGTTTGCCGAAGCCAAGGCGTATATGTGTACAAAGTACAAAGATAGACAATTACCGCAACATAACAAGTTTGTACAGGCATTTTATACAATGCAGGCATGCCGAAGCAACGCCCTCCGGAAATCTGTCGTAAGTTTTCTGCCATTGTCCCACGTGGTCGTAGCAAATCAGGCGAAAAAGCCGATTTGAAATTTAATCTACTCCAGCTGCGCCATAGTGTTCCTTTTGCCGGGCCCAAACGCTGAATTGGGATTTTCCGTCCCGATTTTCCTGCATAAGCGTTCCAGGTCTGCATCTTTTGTGGATGACCTGGAACGGTGTTATTTTATAATATATTGACAATAAACGCATTATGTTTTTAAAGCGTTCCAGGTGTCACACGCGCAATGCACACCTGGAACGGTAAGTGCCCAAACAACGGGTGATTAAACATAAGTGGTGCCAAACAATGAGTAATCAAGCAATGGATGACTAACAATGGATGACAAGCTAAAGTATACCGACAACGGGGGCAACAACGGTGGGTGCAACAACGGTGGCCAACACCTGGTGCCCAACAAAGGGTAGCCAACAAGGAATAGCCAACAAGGGATAGTCAATAAGGGATAGTCAATAATAGGTGTCCAACAACGTGTACCCAAACACAAGGAGACCCAAACACAAGGGGAAATTCCAGACTGCGGAAGAAAAGCAAAACAACCGGGATTTATGTGGTGATTCCACATAATTTGCGGGGGGGCAATGGCTCCATGGGATTAGATGCCCCATTCCATGAAGAGGACTTTACCCGTCCTTATCATTCCGCTCTCCTAAAAATCAGAAGCAGATGGAATTGCAGACAACAGTTCATCCAGGGTGGCGTAGAGCGGAACTCCATAGCGGGCACAAGTGATGCGCACATTGTCATAGCGGTAAAATTCGGGAGTGCAGACCACATGAAGTTTGCCGCTACGGGCAAAAAGGCCCAGTTCCAGAAGGGTAATCGGTGACTTGCTGCCAGGAAGAATATTCATGATTATGACATCTGATTTTTCCAGATGTTCGAGTTCCCAATTTACCTGATAATCCATTTCTCCCGGACGGGATGCATCCCAATGTTCCTGGCGCGGATTATAGAGAAGGTAGCGGCCCGGCTTTGATGAGAAATGGTCAAGAAGGCCAGCCTGCCAGTCCTCTCCGGTTCCCATGTCAATTGTTCCTGCAAGGAAAATTCCGGTAAAAGTGTCCTCATCCCCCAATTCGGCAGGCAGTTCGCAATGAGGCCGGAGCATGTACGCCACAGATTTGTCACAATCTTTCTGAGGAGAAGAGCATGACACAATAATTGCTGCAAATAAAACAGTCAGCAGACCTATCCTATAATCTTTCATATCTGCAAATATAGCAAAAAGCCGAGAGCAGAGGCAAAATTCATTTTGACTTTGCCGAGGCGCAGGCGTTTATATGTCCGCCAGGACAAATATAGCAAAAAGCTGAGTGCAGAGCATCAAGCTTGTTTGAATGCTTCGCCGAAGCGCAAGCGTAATATATATGCGAAGCATAAATATAGCAAAAAGCTGAGAGCAACAGCAAAATTCCACTTTGATTATGCCGAGGCGCAGGCGTATATATGTCCGTTAAGACAAATTAGAAAAAAGCAGGACATCAAACCTGTTTGTAAGTTCTGCCGTATCATTGATGTCAGAACAGGCTGCTCCCTCCCCGTAGCCTGACGCATTTACACCGAAACACCACTGAGAAACGTAAGCCTCCGAAGAAATGCATATTGTAGCCGGGATTGATCCTGGCTACTTTT
>CAMWUW010000026.1 GCA_947177525.1 uncultured Bacteroidales bacterium
CGCAAAGATTCAGCTGACATTTCGCAGATTATTTGCGAGGGAAGGCAAGGAAGACGAAAATTGAGGAGGGAGTTACCTCATGGTAATGACCGACGAAAGGTGAAGGCTGACACAGGATTCACCGCAAAGATTCAGCTGACATTTCGCAGATTATTTGCGAGGGAAGGCAAGGAAGACAAGCATTGAGGAGGGAGTTACCTCATGGTAATGACCGACGAAAGGTGAAGGCTGACGCAGAATTCACCGCAAAGATTCAAGAAATCGAGATGTAGCGCAGTTGGTAGCGCACTACGTTCGGGACGTAGGGGTCGCGTGTTCGAGTCACGTCATCTCGACCATACATTCCTAAAACACCATATATTGCAGACTGGTCACATAACGTGCCGGTCTTTTTCTTTAATGGCATACGCAAAATGGAAGTAAGTGTCAATCAAGAAATTATGCATTTACGGGTGCCATTTTTGTCGCACCCCGTAAATGCATAAGCAGCTATTGGTCAGCACTTTACATTTTGCACACAACCACGGTGCGATGACACGATTCCAAATCAAGCAGCCCCAACCTTCCACCGCCAACTAGCCCAAACGTGCATAGGCACAATTCTACACCAAGGGAATTTATGACACAGATACAAACACAATTTGTATTTCTGGAAGCACATACAACATACAGCGAAACAGCAAATATGGCCAATCGAGCAAAGAGGGTGCTTATGAGTATGTCGCTGCCGGAAAATACTATTTCAATCTATAAAAAATGCTGAACTTCATTATAACATTTTTATTTGCATTTAATTACACCGCGACCAATCCAAGTATTCCCTCATATCATACAGACTCACCAATTTACCACCATATCGGCGGGGTTGTATTTCGGCATACACAGAAATTACATTGCACAGAATCAAATGAATGGATTTATTTCTATTCCGACGGAACAATGGCAGTATGCACAGATACAACAAGAATAGAAGGTACATATTCATTGGTAGACAACAAAGAAGGAATAAGTATGAATCTAAATGGTCAAAAGCTTTATTGTCGGGCTACTTTAGATAGAGCCAACAATTTAATCTCTATCACATTTAATGGATTAGTATATAAAAGATAATGATAGAAAAATGAAAAGTAAAGTATTATTTTGCACTGCGCTTTTAGTTTTAAGCGTATTTACAACATCTTGCGATCCAGATATCATTGATGCTTTTGCTGATGGCTATAGAGAAGGATATTATGGAACACGGACTTCTACACAGCCGACAAGTACCGATAATGGTGTCGATAACAATGATGATATTATTGAAGAATAATAATTTTAAACGAAAATTTATGAAAAAAATTCTATGCCTTTTCGTAAGTATTTTAATATCAATTCCAATGCTTCTTGCTGTTCCAACAGGAACATATTATGACAATCAAGGAAGAATGAAGGTCCTTGTTCAACCTGATGGAACAATACATTGCCTTGACAACAATGGTTATGTACGGTCTACCTGGAAAATAGTTAAAGAGGATTCAAATGGCAGATTCTATATTAAACCCGTTATAAATGGGCAACCTATTGGTGCTGCGAATTCTGATAACGCTTGGTGGAATGAGAATGGTATAATATATCTAAATTTGGCTAACCAGCCGCAAACATTAGTCCGAAAATAATTTTTATTTTATCTATCCTATTTCGCATTGCAACATTAAATGCCTTTTGCAGTAAGATTTCAATCGGGATAAAACTTTACAAAGACCTTCGTAAAAATAAATTTGATTATCTTCCTGCATATTTATAGTCGTTAAAGTAAAAAATACAAATAGACAGCAGGTGACCTAAAATTTTGAGTCACCTGCTGTCTATTTGCGATGCGGCAAAACTACATCATGCCGCCCATTCCGCCGGCTGGCATTGCAGGAGCGGCCTCCTTCTCCGGAAGGTCAACGATTGCGCACTCTGTCGTCAGGAACATTCCTGCAACTGATGCTGCATTCTCGAGGGCCACGCGCGATACCTTGGTAGGGTCGATTACACCGGCCTCAAACATGTTCACATACTCGTCTGTGCGTGCGTTGTAGCCGAAATCACCCTTGCCCTCGCGGATCTTGTTGATGATTACGCTGCCCTCTACACCTGCATTTGCAGCAATCTGGCGAAGAGGCTCCTCGATGGCACGTGCCACGATGTGGATACCTGTAGTCTCGTCATCATTGTCACCCTTAAGGTTCTTGAGAGCCTCAGTAGCACGGATATATGCCACTCCGCCGCCAGGGATTATGCCTTCCTCCACTGCAGCACGGGTTGCGCTGAGGGCATCTTCCACCCTGTCCTTCTTCTCTTTCATCTCAACTTCGGTAGCTGCGCCCACATAAAGGACAGCGACACCGCCTGCGAGCTTGCCGAGACGCTCCTGGAGCTTCTCCCTGTCATAGTCGGAAGTAGTGGTCTCGATCTGTTTGCGGATTGTAGCCACCCTCTCCTGGATAGCCTCATTGTCACCTGCACCGTTCACGATTGTAGTGTTCTCCTTGGTGATGACAACCTTCTCTGCCTTTCCGAGCATGTCGAGAGTTGCATTTTCAAGTGTGAATCCCCTCTCCTCTGACACGACAACGGCACCTGTCAAAGTGGCAATGTCCTGAAGCATCTCCTTGCGGCGGTCGCCGAAGCCAGGAGCCTTCACTGCAGCAATCTTGAGAGTACCGCGGAGCCTGTTCACTACGAGAGTTGTAAGAGCCTCACCGTCAACATCCTCTGCAATGATGAGAAGTGACTTGCCCTCGCGTGCAATCGGCTCAAGCACAGGAAGAAGATCCTTCATTGTAGAAATCTTCTTGTCTGTGATGAGAAGGTAAGGAGTGTCAAGCACAGCCTCCATCTTCTCGCCGTTCGTCATGAAATATGGAGAAATATATCCCCTGTCAAACTGCATTCCCTCAACTACTTTCACCTCAGTCTCAGTACCCTTTGCCTCCTCGACAGTGATTACACCGTCTTTCTTGACCTTTGACATGGCGTCAGCAATGAGTTTTCCGATGTAATTGTCATTGTTGGCAGAGATGGTTCCGACCTGCTCGATCTTCGCATAGTCCTCGCCAACCTCCTGGCTCTGTGAGCGGAGGCTCTCAACTACAGCTGCGACAGCCTTGTCGATACCCCTCTTGAGGTCCATCGGGTTTGCACCGGCAGCCACGTTCTTCAGGCCGACATTGATGATTGCCTGTGCAAGCACAGTCGCAGTAGTGGTACCGTCACCGGCCTGGTCATTGGTCTTTGATGCAACTTCCTTGACCATCTGCGCACCCATATTGGCGAACCTGTCCTCAAGCTCAATCTCCTTTGCCACAGTCACACCGTCCTTGGTCACCTGAGGAGCACCGAACTTCTTATCAATCACCACATTGCGACCTTTCGGACCAAGTGTTACCTTTACTGCATTTGCAAGAGCGTCAGCACCCTCCTTCATCTGGGCACGGGCCTCAACATTGAATTTTATATCCTTTGCCATGATTTTCTTTTTTTAGAGAATTGCCAGAATATCTGACTGTTTCATTATCATATATTTCTTGTCATCAACAGTGACTTCAGTACCTGCGTACTTGCCATAGAGGACAACATCGCCTGCCTTGACCTCCATAGGCTCATCCTTCTTGCCGGGTCCTACAGCTACAACTGTCCCCTGCTGTGGTTTTTCCTTTGCTGTGTCAGGAATGTAAAGTCCTGCCGCCGTCTTGGTCTCAGCCTCCTTCGGCTCAACCAGAACCCTGTCTGCTAATGGTTTGATCATGTCTTTATAAATTTTAAAAGTTTTTTCTCGCATGGTCCTGTCAGTCTCATCCTGAATTCCCGGACCGCCCACCCTCCGGACAAAACAAATGCCAGCCCCTCAGAACTGACATTTTGTCATGCAGCAAACCAAAGAAGCGGACATGAAATGCAATTTCCCAGCTTGACTGACACCAGCATCAACGACACGGATACCTTAATAACAGCTAATCGCAGCGCATATATAGTGACGATTTCAATAAAACAGATAACTTAACAATTAATTGTCTACCTTTGTATGGCTGTAATAATGGCAATCCACAAATGCAGACATTACAGCCAACCGCAATCAAAACAATACCGGAAACGGAAAAGACACTAACAGAAGAAAGATTCTAAACATTGACACAATGAAGACATGCAGACTTTTCAGCGGCATTGCCATCGCTGCTGTGATATCAATTCTATGCTCCTGCTCTCAGGGAAGGCAGGAAAAGCAGATAACGCCGTCACCGGAATATGCAGTCCTGGTGAAGGCATATACAGGAGGTTCAGTCAACAGCGGGACGCCTGTCAGAATTGAGTTCAACGCATCTGTGCCTGGCGTTGAGGCCGGTGATGAAGCAGATGCAGCTCTGTTTTCATTCTCACCGTCACTGAAAGGAAGCGCAAGATGGGCCTCAGCCGACGTCCTTGAATTCATTCCTGACGGATACAGGCCGGGAACAACATACAGGGCCAGCCTCAGGCTTGACAGGATTCCTGAACTTAATGCATCCGGCAAATTTGAATTTTCATTCCATGCAGCAGCAAAGGAAGCCTACCTGCGCACCGGATATGCCATGATACCGGCATCTGCACCTGAGGCGGCCACAATACGTGGACATATAGACTTCAGCGAAGAAATTTCCCTGGAAGACGCGTCCAAAATGATTTCATGCAAATATGAGGGCAAGGACATACAGCTCCAGCTGGAAAAGGCAGGTGACGGCTTCTCATTCGCATTCACGGCATCAGGCCTTGAACGCGGCCCGCGGGACCGCACGGCAGTCATTTCATTCAACGGCAAGAAATCAGGTTTCACAAGAAATGAGACAGGAAAGATTACCATTCCTGCCACAAGCCACTTCTATGTCATCGGAGCAGCAAAGTCCAACGGGAAGGACCCTCATATAGAAATATTGTTTTCCGAGCCGTTGCAGCAGGACATTGACCCGACAGGAATGTTCATATTGCTCGGAGCCGGAAGATACTATACAAAAATCGAAGACAATATAGTAAAGGTATATTACGAAAAATGCACAGGAGACATTACGCTTAAAATCTCACAGGGTGTGCAAAGTACCAACGGGACAAAACTCAAAAAGGCATATACAAAGGAATTTGCAGAAGAAGAGGCCAAGCCGGCTGTAGAAATCCCTCTTAAGGGCAACATTCTCCCTGATGCCGACAGCCTCATCTTTCCTTTCAGGAGCGTAAATCTTTCAGCAGTGGACATCAGCGTGATCAAAATATACGAGAGCAATGTCCTTATGTTCCTTCAGACAAATGACCTGGACGGCTCATCGGAGCTCCGCAGGTCGGGACGCATGGTATACAAAAAGACAGTCCGCCTGGACACCGACCCTCGCAAGGACCTGCATCAGTGGCAGGACTTTTCCGCAGATCTTTCCGGGCTTTTCCGGCAGGAACCCGGTGCAATATACAGAATCAGGCTCAGCTTCAGGCAAGAATACTCATTGTACGGGAAGGCACATTCATGGAACAACACATCAGCAATGGTCAGCACTGCCTCAGGAGACATGACTGATGCCGAAGCGTCTGCATGGGACGAGCCATACCCTTATTTCTATGACAGTCCATACGACTGGAGGACATACAGATGGAATGACAGGGACAATCCGGACACTCCAAGCTACTATATGGTAGAGTCACGGTTTCCGGAAAAGAATATATTGTCATCAAACATTGGCATTGTCGCCAAGGAATCAGACAACGGCAGGATATGGGTGACGGTCAATGACATCATCACTGCCCAGCCGCTGCAGGGAGCTGTCGTACAGGCATACAGCTACCAGCTGAAAAAGATAGGCGAAACGACATCAGACAAGGACGGATTCGCAGAAATCAGGCTCGGAGGGCAGAAACCTTTTGCAGTGACGGCACGCTCAGGAAACGCAGTCAGCTATCTGAAGGTCACTGAAGGCAATGAGAAGTCACTCAGCCGCTTTGACACCGGAGGCAAGACCGTGGAATCGGGAATAAAAGGCTTTATATACGGAGAGCGCGGAGTCTGGAGGCCAGGAGACACACTGCACGTCACGATAATTGTCGAAGACAGAGAGAACAGGCTTCCGGAAAACCATCCTGTCACAGTGGAGCTTTATAATCCGCAGGGACAGTTCTACGGCAAACAGATTTCCGCAAAAGGCACCAAAGGGATGTATTCATTCCATTTGGCAACAAAAGCAGATGACCCTACGGGAACATGGAACGCTTATTTCAAGGTGGGAGGCGCCACATTCCATAAAGCCCTGAATATTGAGACAATAAAACCGAACAGGCTGAAACTGGACCTTAGAATCGGGGACAAGATTCTGCAGGCAGGTAAAAAGAGTGCGGCAACCCTAAGTGCATCATGGCTTTCAGGACCTGCAGCTTCAAATCTCAATGCAAGCGTAGAGATGACCCTCAGAAAAGGGAACACGGCATTCAAGGGATACGAAAAATATGTGTTCAGCAACCCGGTATCAGAATTTTCAGCCGCAGCATACACAGTCATCTCCGGCAAGCTCAACGAAAACGGCAGCCTGTCAGCAGACATTAAGATGCCTGCAGCGAAAGATGCTCCGGGAATGCTTTCCGCCACACTTTTGACACGCGTGTCCGAACCCGGCGGCGATGAAAGCTTCACGACCTCAACAATGCCGTTCTCTCCGTTCAGCGCCTACGTAGGAGTGAGGTTGCCGGAAGAGAGCGACAGCTACATAGAGACCGACAAGACACATTACATGGATGTGATAGTCACTGACAAGGACGGCAAGCCTGTAGATGGCCACGAGCTGGAATACAGGATATACAAACTCCAATGGAGCTGGTGGTGGGAAAGCCGCAGCGAATCCCTTGACTCATACGTCAACGGGACAGCAGCCGACGCAATATCAAAAGGCAGGCTCAAATCATCGGTAAAAGGAGGCAGGATTCCGCTCAGGATAGACTACCCTGACTGGGGACGATATCTAATATATGTCAAGGACCTTACAGGAGGACATGCATCCGGAGGAATTGTATATGTGGACTGGCCGTCATGGCGCGGACGTGCAGACAGGACTGACCCTGACGGACTTACAATGCTTGCATTCTCACTTGACAAGAAAAGCTATACGGCAGGAGAAGAAGCGACTGTATTCATTCCTGCCGCAAAAGGAGGCAAGGCTATGGTCAGCCTTGAAAACAGCACCGGAGTGATTTCCAGGGCATGGGTCGAAACAAACGGGAATGAAGAGACACCGTACAGGTTCAGGATTGAGAAAGGCATGGCACCTAATTTCTATGTCCATATAACTCTCCTGCAGCCGCACGGCAATACCGGCAATGACCTTCCTATAAGGATGTATGGCGTGCAGCCTGTCATTGTAGACAATCCGCAGACACATCTTGCCCCTGAGATTTCCATGCCTGACGTGCTAAGGCCTCAGGAAGAGTTCACGGTCAAGGTCCGGGAAAAGAACGGAAGGCCGATGGCATATACCATTGCCATTGTAGACGAGGGCCTTCTTGACATAACAGGATTCAAGACACCTGACCCTTGGGCAGCAATGTATGCACGTGAAGCCCTCGGGGTAAAGACATGGGATATGTATGACGATGTGGTCGGAGCATTCAGCGGACGCTTCTCCCCTCTATTCAGCATCGGAGGTGACGAGGATGTCCTCAAAAGCAACAAGAGAGACAACAGGTTCAACCCTGTGGTCAAATTCATCGGGCCGTTCACAATACCGGCCAAAGGCACCGGGACACACAGAGTCACACTGCCGATGTACATAGGTTCTGTCAAGGCAATGGTCGTTGCCGGGGCGGACGGGGCATACGGAAATGTCTCCAAATCTGTTCCTGTAAGAAGCCCTCTTATGATTTTGTCCTCATTGCCGCGGATTCTCGGCACCGGAGAGCAGGTAAGACTTCCGGTAAACGTATTTGCAATGGAAGATGACGTCAGGGACGTAAAGGTAACAGTAAGCATCTCAGGAGCCGCAAAGGTTTCAGGAGAAGCGGTGAAGGAACTGAGGTTCAGCGCTCCGGGCGACAGGCTTGCGGACTTCGGCATTGTGACCGGAGAGAATGACGGCACAGCAGAAATAAAGATAAGGGCAGAGGGCGGCGGACGTACCGCATCAGAGACCATATATATAAAGGTCAGGAATCCGGAACCGGCAACAACAAGTGTATTCAGAGAAGCAATATTCCCGGGAAAGAACGCCGAAATTGAATACGGGGCATTCCTCCCGCCAAAGGGCAGCACGGATGAATGGGCTTCACTTGAACTTGCAGGATTTCCTTCAATAGATTTCAGCGGATGCTTCAGTTTCGCGGCAGACTACTCACACTATTGTACGGAGCAGCTTTCCTCCAAAGGACTGACAATGCTTTATCTGTCCGGCCTGGTACAGGACAGCGAAAAGAGGACTGCACAGGAGGCAATTCCTCAAATCATACAACAGATATGTTCACGGCAGCTTCCTGACGGAGGATTTGTATATTGGCCGGGCCAGTCAAATGCCGATGAATGGGTAAGTTCCATGGCCGGGCAATTCCTGACAGAAGCCGCAGCAAAGGGATATGATGTCAACAAAAGTGTGCTGAAGTCATGGAAGAATTTCCAGAAGCGGTGCATAAGGAACTACCGTGAGGCAGAAGTCCGCAATTTCGGCGATCTCATACAGGCATATCGTCTGTACACCATGGCCCTTGCATCAGACCCTGACAGCGGGGCAATGAACAGACTGAAGTCAGCCTCATCCCTCTCAGTACAGGCAGCATGGAGGCTTGCAGCCACATACGCGGCGGCAGGCAAGAAATCCATAGCCAGGGACATGATCAGGGAACTGAAGACAGATGTGTCAGATTACGGAAGTTCAAATGCGACCTACGGCTCATCCCTCAGGGACAGGGCAATGTTCCTTGAGACACTTGTGCTTGCAGATGAAATGGCGCCAGCAATGAAGCTGGCCGGAGAATTGGCAGAGGAGTTCTCCGGCATGGGTCACTATACAACGCAGAACACGGCATTTCTGTCAATAGCCATGTCACGTCTTGCGGAAAAGGCAAATACAGGTTCCATTGCAGCCGTTGTGGAAGAGGAGGATTCTCCAAAGGATGTAAAGAGCGCCAGGTCTTTATATGTGCAGCCTCTTGACCCGTCTGCAGGAAAAGTCCGTATCACCAACAATTCAGCCGGGACAATATACGCAGCCGTAACAACAAGGAGACAGGAAGCTGCAGGAAACGTCACGGCCGCCTCCTCCGGACTTGACCTGAGAATCAGATATACCGATGCCGGCGGGCAGGAAATATCTCTCGGGCAGATAAGGCAGGGAGAGGACATATATGCTGCAATAACTGTCTCGAACACGTCGGGAACGACGGACTATACCAATCTGGCACTCACGGCAGGCTGTCCTTCCGGATGGGAGATATTCAACGACAGGCTTACCGGCACAGAAACAGGAACTCCGGAATACACATATCTGGACATACGTGACGACAAGACCGTATATTACTTTGACCTGCCGAAGGGAACGAAGAAGCAGTTCAATGTCAGGTTCCATGCAGGATATTGCGGAGAGTTCACTGTGCCGTCAATAAGATGCGAGGCAATGTACGCCCCTGCCGTATACGCGCGCACTGCATCAGGAAAGACTTCCGTCAGGTAGCGGCAGCTGCATATTCCGGACAAGATGAAAGACAGTACTGCAAAATACATCAGACAGCATAAGGTGAAGGGCATCCTGCTCCTCACCTTCGCTGTTCTTGCAGCTGTCTACTGGTTTTCGCTTCCGCGCAACCTTTTCGAAGGCACGCCATATTCAACCGTAGTCACAGACCGCAACGGAGAGCTGCTCGGGGCACGCATTGCAGAGGACGGGCAATGGAGATTTCCGCCGTCTGACACTGTGCCATACAGATTTGCGGAATCCATAATCACATTTGAAGACAGGAGCTTCAGGTATCACCCCGGAGTGAATCCTGCAGCGATATTGCGTGCAGCATGGCAAAACATCAGGGCACGCAGAACCGTCAGCGGAGGAAGCACCATCACAATGCAGACAATAAGGCTTTCACGCGGAGGACAGGAACGTACATTATGGCAGAAGGCGATAGAATCCATCCTTGCCACACGCCTTGAAATAAGATGCAGCAAAGACGAAATCCTTGCGCTGTACGCATCGCATGCACCTTTCGGAGGCAATGTGGTCGGACTGGGAGCCGCCTCCTGGAGATATTTCGGAAGACCTCCCGACGAATTGTCATGGGCTGAGTCCGCAACTCTCGCGGTCCTGCCCAATTCTCCTGCCATGATCCATCCCGGGAGGAATCGGGATGCACTCCGGAAAAAGAGGGACAGGCTGCTCGGAAGACTATATGAAATCGGCAGAATTGACAGCCTTACCTTCATTCTTGCATGCGAAGAGCCGCTTCCATCTTCCCCTCTTCCCCTCCCTCAATATGCCCCGCATCTTACAGAATGGCATTGCATCCATTCCAAAGGAAAGTCAATAAAGACATCAATCGACATCAGCCTTCAGAAGCGTGTCGAGCAGACTGTTGCGCGATGGCATGATGAATTTTCACGCGCAGGCATCAATGACCTTGCAGCCGTGGTCATTGACGTGCATACAGGAGAGCCAGTGGCCTATTGCGGCAATGCAGGATATGGCAGCGGACGCACAGGCTGCGAAGTAGACGCGGCAAGGGCACCGAGAAGTACAGGAAGCATATTGAAGCCGTTTCTCTATTGTGCATTGCTGCATGAAGGGGAAATCCTTCCCCGTACACTGCTGCCTGACATTCCGGTGAATATCAACGGATTCTCCCCTCAGAACTTTGACAGAAAATTCTATGGGGCCGTTCCGGCTGACGAGGCACTCGCAAGGTCACTCAATGTGCCGGCTGTACATTCCCTGCGCAAATACGGGCCGGCAAAATTCCACAGTCTCCTCAGGGAGGCCGGCATGACCACTCTGACAAGGCCTGCCTCAGACTACGGCCTGTCGCTCATTCTCGGTGGTGCAGAAGGGACATTATATGAAATTGCATCCATTTATGCCGGAATGGCGGCAAGTCTGAATGCGGACAGACACGCAGGATGCACAGAAAAACGGAATGGCAATCAGGCCAATGAGGCCTTTCCGCTAAGGGACAGGACGGCAATATTCTGCACATTCGAAGCTCTCAAAGAGGTCAACAGGCCGGATGAGATGGACTGGAGGATGATATCTTCAGTCAGGAAAGTGGCATGGAAGACAGGAACCAGCTTCGGGTTCAGGGATGCATGGGCTGTCGGTGTAACTCCGGACTATGCAGTTGGAGTATGGGCAGGGAATGCACAGGGACAGGGAAGCCCGGGGCTGACCGGTGCGCGTACGGCCGGGCCGGTAATGTTCGACATATTCAATCTGCTTCCGGCATCCGGATGGTTTGAGGCTCCGGGCCACGGAGAGTACATCACAGCAGAGGTATGCCGCCAGTCCGGCCATCTCAAAGGCCAGTACTGCGAAGAATGCGACACTGTCATGCTGCCCAAGGCTGCAATGCGCAGCACACCGTGCCCTTATCATGTTCCGGCCAGAATATCCGGCACCGGACAGGAGACAGCCAATGTATTCATCCTTCCTCCCGCCATGGAATGGTACTACAAAGAGCATCACCCGGAATACAGGCCAGCAGCCTTGCTGAGGCACGGCCAACCCTTCACAGACAACGGTCCGATGGCATTCATCTACCCTGAAAACGGCAGCACGATAATGCTCCCTCGCCAGCTGGACGGCACAGAAGGCGATGCCGTCTTCAACCTCGCACATTCAAATCCCGATGCAACAATATTCTGGCATCTCGACAATAAATATATAGGCTCCACCAGATTCATACACCAGCTCCCCCTCCGTCCATCCCCTGGCCGCCACACATGTACAGCAGTAGACGGTGAGGGCAATTCGCTCAGCGTCGGTTTTTCAGTCGAATGACGCATGCAGGCCTAATGACTGTGCCTTGCCGGGCAATACACCATGAAACGCAAGTCACTGATTCTGAACCACATCCTTGAAATCGCTGTCATTTTCGGGGCAGCGATTTCCAGGAACTGACTGATTTACAAAGGATTGCACTCGACACAAAGAAAGCACTTTACACAGAAGAAGCAAGCTACCTCATGTTGTGAAGCCTGAAATGCCAAAGGACCACACCGATGCTTACGGATACATTAAGGGAGTGCTTTGTGCCGAACTGAGGAATCTCAAGGGAAAAATCAGAAGCATCAACGACCCGCTGGTCTACGCCTGAAACCTCATTTCCGAACACTATTGCATATTTGCCGCCTTTTTCCGGAACAAAAGTGTCAAGCATGACAGAGTTGACAGTCTGCTCTGCACTGACTATGGTATACCCCTCCGAGCGGAGAGTTTCAACAGCATGCATAGTGTCATCGGCGTGTTCCCATGCTACGCTGTCTTCCGCCCCCAAGGCAGCTTTATGGATTTCCGCAGAAGGAGGGAGGGCACAGATGCCGCACAGCCATATCTTGTCGGCCTTAAATGAGTCTGCCGTCCTGAATGCCGAACCGACATTGTGTGCACTCCTTATATTATCCAGCACTACGGCAATACCGGAATCCGGCAAAGTCTTATATTCTTCAGACGACACTCTTCCGAGTTCTATATTCAGAAGTTTCCTGTTATGCAATGTTTTATTCATCCGATATAGGCTATAATTCAATTTGACTTCAAAAAGTTATCAACACAAAGGTAATAAAAAACAAAAAATGCGTACTTTTGCATTTGTGTTAAAAGCAACCCTATGAAACAAGATCTCCAAATTTTCAATCTAATTAAAAAAGAAGAAGAAAGACAGACTGCAGGAATCGAACTTATTGCATCTGAAAATTATGTAAGCCCACAGGTTCTGGCAGCACTTGGCTCCATCTGCACAAACAAATATGCGGAAGGCTATCCGGGAGCAAGGTATTACGGAGGATGCGAAGTAGTTGACCAGATCGAACAGCTGGCAATAGACAGACTGTGTGAAATTTTCGAGGCCGAATACGCAAATGTACAGCCCCACTCCGGTGCACAGGCAAACATGGCCGTACTGATGGCATGCATGAAGCCCGGGGACACATTCATGGGACTGGATCTTGCACATGGCGGCCACCTTACCCATGGTTCTCCTGTCAATATGTCCGGCATACTATACAATGCGGTTTCATACGGCCTCAGCGAAACAACCGGCATGATTGACTACGACCAGATGGAGCAGAAAGCGCTTGAATTCAAGCCTAAGGTCATCATCGGAGGCGCATCCGCCTATTCAAGGGAATGGGACTATGCAAGAATGCGCGAAATTGCCGACAAAGTAGGGGCGCTGCTTATGGTCGACATGGCCCACACAGCAGGACTTATTGCCGCTGGACTCCTGAGCAATCCTGTCAAATATGCACATATAGTTACATCCACAACCCACAAGACTCTCAGAGGTCCGAGGGGAGGAATCATACTTATGGGCAAGGACTTTGACAATCCGTGGGGTCTTGTGACGCCTAAGGGAGTTGTTAAGAAAATGTCACAGATTCTGAACTCAAGCGTATTTCCGGGAGTACAGGGAGGCCCTCTCGAGCATTGTATTGCAGCAAAGGCGGTTTCTTTCTATGAAGCACTCCAGCCTGACTTCAAAGAATACCAGAAGCAGGTAATCTCCAATGCGGCAGCTATGGCGGAAGCTTTTGCAGCAAGAGGCTACAAAGTGGTTTCCGGAGGAACAGACAATCACCTCATGCTGATTGACCTCAGGACCAAATTCCCAGACCTGACAGGAAAAGTGGCTGAAAAAGAACTGGTAAAGGCAGATATCACTGTCAACAAAAACATGGTTCCTTTTGATTCACGCACACCGTTCCAGACATCAGGAATACGCGTCGGAACCCCGGCAATCACTTCAAGGGGATTTATTGAGAAAGATATGGAGTTCATTGTAAACCTCATTGATGCGGTTCTTTCCAATGCATCTGCACACCTTGACCTCATTTCCGGCAAGACGGAGGAAGGACGCGAGGCTTATCTTGAAGCTATCGAGAAAGTAAAGAAACAGGTAAGGATGAAAACCAACGGTATGCCTCTCAACAGGTGGTAGACACTGATTCCGACACTGACAATAAAACCAGGCAGACTGAACACGCAGCTGCCTGGTTTTGTTATATTCAGAAGAATGCCGTACTGCTGCCACAAATCATTCCGACAGCAATACGGCATTAAATCATGAAATCCGTCACAGGAAGAAGTCCGTCATTCCGTATGAAGCGGACTCTCGCCCAAGACTAATTGTTCACAGGCCTGATCACAAAATGAAACTCGTAAGGCACTGCCTTTACAATATGTTCATCACGAGGCCATGAACCCCATGAATCCACACATCCAAGCCCCATCTGAGCAAGGTCAAAGTTAACCCATGTGGTTCCGCGTGAACGCTCATTCTCAAATGCAAGCCTCTTAAGCTCAAGAGAATGTGCCTGATTGTCGTCAAGCATCCTGACATCCATTTCATTCCATCTAAAAGGAAGGGCAGACGCCGAGAATTTCACATCAGAAGTGATTTCGAATCCGGTTCCGTTGTCATCAAGCACTTTCATCCACTTGAGCATTGTCTTTGTGCCGGATTCCTGAGGGCGGACATAACCGTAATGATACTGGTCCTCAACCCTTTGTACATAATGGCCCATAAGAGCTGCGCTGCATCTGTCCGAATAATTTTCAAACGGTCCGAAACCGAAGAATTCAAACGTAGAATATTCACCCGGCATCGCCATTTCCATTCCGAAACGCGGCATGGCAGGAGCCTCTGAAAGCTTGCCGGCATCCTTAAGGGACTCCACGGCAGCAATTGTTCCGTCTGCATATATTTCATAGCTGACAGCAACGGCAGCAGCCTCAGCAACAGGCTTGAAAGCCACTTCGACAAGGAATCTGTCGCCAGCCTCCTTTACAGTGAAAGAATCAGTCTCCAGACGTGCTTCCCTCCACATCTTCATTCTCTTGTCCTGTCCTGCACCGAGGTCATTCTCCACAGCAGCTCTGGCAAAACATGGCACCAGAGGTGACTTGAGCATCTCCTTTCCTCCGAGCACATAGCTGACAAGAGCTCCGGAAGCAGCATCAAATGATGCACTCCACGAAGTACAGCGGTCCATTCCGGCACCGTCATAAGACATCACGCCTGAAAAATCATGTACATTTCCATCTGTCCTGTACTGCGGCAAGCCGGATGCATCGGCAAATTCAGGCAATGCTGCGTCATTCAGGCAGATCTGGTCGTATGCAACCTCCGATCCGGCTGTCAGCACACCGTCCACACGGTTCAGTACATATCTTACGTTCAGATAGACATCATGAGACGAAAGTTCATCAATCATTGCAGCCTCCATAATGTCAGCCTCATTGAATCCAAGTTCAACTGACGCAGATGTCTGAGGAGCAACAGCCGGCATGGATACACAGCCTGAAAGGACAGAATATCCGTCAACCTCAACATTCCAGTGCAGAATATAGCGTGAAAGGTCAATAAAGAAATTCTCATTGAAGACATTGACTTTCCCCTGCAGCGCATCTTCAGCAGAAGCCGAAGTAAGAATAGAGCGGTACACGTATGCAACCTCATAGGCATGAGGGTGAAGAGTACGGTCTGCCGCAATTATGCCATTGCAGCAGAAAGAATTGTCAGAAGCGTCATAATCATTGAAATCTCCGCCATACGCAAAGATATGGTCAGTTCCGTCGGTATCAGAAGGCCATTTGACCGCCTGGTCCACAAAATCCCAGATGAAGCCACCCTGGTAGGAAGGGTACTTGCGTATCAGCTTCCAGTATTCATCAAGTCCTCCCATGGAATTACCCATGGCATGGGCATATTCACACTGTATCAACGGCCTTTCCGGGTTTGACGAAGCATATTCCTCACATTTGTCGTATCCCCAGTACATAGGGCACACAACGTCAGTATAAGGAGTTTCCTCAGCTCTCTCATACTGTACGGGACGTGAAGAGTCCATTGACTTGGCCATTTCGTATCCCTTCTTAAAATTGATTCCGAAGCCGGCCTCATTTCCGAGACTCCATACAATAACGCTCGGATGATTGAAATCCCTGTTTATCATCCGGCTGATTCTTGCAAGATGGGCCTTGGTATAGGCTGGACTATGGGCAAGAGATCTTTCGTCATAGTACATTCCATGCGACTCGATATTAGCCTCATCAACTACATACAGGCCATATTTGTCACAAAGAGAATACCACATAGGGTCATTCGGATAGTGGCTTGTCCTCACTGCATTTATATTAAGCCTCTTCATGACCAGAATATCCTGGATCATGTCCGATTCGCTGACGACGTATCCCTTGTAGGCATTCAACTCATGACGGTCCGCACCCTTTATAAGCACAGGACGGCCGTTTACAAGAAGCTGGCCTCCGCTCACGCAGACATCCCTGAAGCCGAAATCAAGAGAAGCAGTCTCAGTACGCCCTTCTTTTCCGTATGCGGACACATTAAGAGTATACAGCCAAGGGGTCTCGGCGGACCATGTCCTGACTGAAGGGACCTGTATTTTCGTATTCACGACAGGCAATCCCCTCTCAGAACGCACAGACTGCTTTACAGGCAGAGTACCTGAGGCAACTTCCTTTCCGTATGGGTCAAGAACGGAGTATGACACTGAAGAAACTCCCTTTGTCACCTCGGCAGAAAGCTCAGCCTCTCCAGATGCAGATGCCACTACATGTATGTCCTCGACTCTTTTTGCCGGACGGGCATATACATAGACATCGCGCGCTATGCCGGAAAATCTCCAGAAATCCTGATCCTCCAGATAACTGCCGTCACACCAGCGGAAAATTTCAAGAGCAATAAGGTTCTCGCCTGTGCGGACATAAGGAGTTATGTCAAAACGGGCCTCAAGCTTGCTGTCCTCACTGTATCCGACTTCTTTGCCGTTTATCCATACACGCACATTGGAAGTTGCGGAACCTATATGAAGAAAAATGTCCTTGCCTGCCCAGTCACCGTCCAGAACAAATGTACGGCGGTACTGACCGGCATAATTATGCTCATCTGCAGGATAAGGAGGATTGTTATCGTAGTGTCCGCGCCATGCATAGCCGACATTGACATAAATAGGGTCGCCATATCCGTTAAGTTCCCACATTCCAGGAACAGGCATAGTCCCCCATTCAGAATCATCATAGCCCGCCTTGTAAAAATCAAGGGAACGTGAATCAATTGTGCCGTACCAGTTGAATTTCCAGACTCCGGAGAGCGACTGCCGCATTCCGTCAGTCTCAAAAGTCGCCGTCATAGGCACCCTGTTTCTTTCGATGACCTCAGGGTTCTTCCAGTCCGGAAGTGAGTTTTTCCCTGAGGCAGAAACAAGAGGGGCAGCTGCGGCCATACACAGCATTGCAGTTAAAATAAGTTTCATAATATTATTAATTAATAAGGTTTTGTCAGATGATTTCAAGGCTTTCCGAAGGGAGCCATCCCTGACGGCCGTCTGCAAGCGATACATTGCTCCATGAGCCGACCTGGTCAAGTACCGTTACCTTCGTTCCCTCATGAAGAATGAACAGGTCCTTTGAAGCCTCTGATGAAGGAGAACTTTTGACAGGCACGACAGGCCTCATCACTATAGCCATGTCATCACGAAGGCAGTCATTTTTCTGCCATACAGAAAAACTCAGAGTACATACGGACAGCAGAATCATTAGAATGCCCACAAAGAAACCGGTCTGTTTTCCCGCAACGGAATCCGCAAGCAGGAAAAGCAGGACCATGGCAACAGCACAGGCAAGAAAAACAATAAAAGCAATCGCCCATGAATCCGAATCCATGGCATAGCACAGATGTCTCATCCATGTGCTAAGGAAAAATCCAGGAACAGGGTCTATCCTGTCATATATCCTGCCGTTCACAAGTTCAAGATTGCTTTTCGCATCTGAATATGCGGGATCAAGCTTCAGCGCCCTTTCATAATAAACAATTGCCATCGGAAGATTGCCTTCCTTGAAAAATGCATTGCCGGTATTGCAGTATAGCGCAGCGGACTCCAGCCCCATCTCACCTATTGCAATATAATCAGAAGCTGAATCACTCCATCGCCCCTCTGAATAGGCATTGTTGGCCGCATTCCAAAGTGAATCAGCCGCCTCCCTGTCATGTGCAGCACAGAGTGAGGCAGGCAGCACAAGCATAAGAAGCATCATGGCCACAGTCCTTCCTCCGGTTGTGTTTTTCTTTGACTTCATGTTGGAATCTATTGTAGATATGACATCAGCAGCAGCCTTATAGTGGGCCGCCATTGCATCATGGCCCGCATCCGGTGCGTAACGGGCAAACTCACATGCATCCAGCAGTTCCGAGAATGCATCAATATTCTCCTGAGGCACTCCTCTTCCTGCAAGGGCATCCGATATCCTGTCATGAGAAAGGTCTGAGGCCTGAATTGACAGTTTGTCGGAAATAAAGCCGAGAAGAGCCTTGTGCAGTTCCTCATAAAATGCCGAAGGCAAATCACTCCTGAGGAATTCATCCGCCGTACGCAACCGCTTCAGCGCCATCTTGGTTGCCTTCCTGGTCTTGGTACCGGCAACATCGGCACGCCTGACGGCAATCCTGCGCATTGCCACATAAATGCACATACCGCACAGAAGCACAGCGGCAACTGACAGCCAGAACCACAAGGACTCCACAAAAAACTGTCCTTTCACCTTCAAGGACGGATTCCTGACGCTTATGAACCTGATGTCACTGTCAAGGTTCTTTACATCCTTGCGGTTTATGGACGGCACGACAACTCCCTCAGACTCAGTCTCATTTCCACGTGCCACCTTCAATTCTACAGGTGAAGTCTCCAATGTCACATATTTTTTGGAATTGACATCATAATAAGAATACTTCACCGGTTCAATGACAAAGTCACCGTGACTTCTCGGGATGAAAGGATATTCATATCTTTTGCTGCCTGCCATACCGTTGGCTGTCGTGTTTCCTGTCACCTTGGTGTCATAGACTTCCATATCAGGAGGGAAATTCACTTTCGGTGTCTCCAGCAAAGCCACGTTGCCCTTTCCTGATACAGTAATCACGAGCGAGGCTGCCTCATGTGTCTTGAGGGAATCCTTGCTTAAAGATGCCGATATCGAATATTCACCGACACCTCCTGCAAAAGAAGCAGGAGCGCCTGCCGGAAGAGGAGACACATTTACAACAAGTGGCTTGGACACCGCCTTTTTGCGGACAGTCCTGTATTCATCAAAGAAGCCGTCAAAGATACTGGTGCCGCGCGGTGATACCCTTACGCTCACAAGGCACATCAGCTCGGCAGGATCAATGCCAATCTGTCCGCTCTGCTGCGGTATCAGGACATATTTCCCTAACAAAACAGCACTGTAAAGCTGTCCTCGGTATGTTTCCCTGACAAATTCGATGTTTTTCGGAGCCTCCAGTGCCTGGCTCCAGAACCCGTTGAACGACGGATAGGAGGCACTTTCAAAACCGCTTACATTTACTCTGCTGTATAATTTTATTGTCGCTATAACCGGCTCTCCCACAACAACATTATCTCTGTCCACACTTACAGAAAGTATGATGTCGTCTTCTGCAATGCCGCCGTTCTGCCTGTTCTGTCCGGAAGCAGGGGCACTTCCGGAAGACGGTTCACCGGACTCTCCCCCCTGGGCATTTCCGGATGCGAGCACTTCTATCTCGAACTGACGTGAAGTGATCTCCTGGCCGTTTACCTTGGCCATTGCGGCAGGAAGAGTGAATTTTCCTTCCTTGGACGGCTTCAGCACGTATGAATATGTAGTCTGGGCAGACTGCGTCCTTTTGCCGTTTATAATCTGCACGCTTGAAGTATGTCCCTGCTGCGGTCCCCAGACAAGATAAAAATCTTCCCCAGGCTCCCACGTAAAATCAGACGGACGGTCCTTTCCCTCTATAATGAATGTAACATTGAACTGTTCATCTGCAGACACAACCTTATGTGCCTGGACCTGGATTCCGTTCTGGGCACCGGCAGCAATTCCGGCGCATGCAATAGCTAATATAAAAAACAATCTCTTCATCTGCTTCCCTGTTACCAGTTCTTCTCCTTCTGTCTTGACCTGGCCGCTGCGGCCTTCGCCTTCTTTACTTTCTCCTGCGTTTCTTTCTCCTTTGCCTGGATGGCCTGCAACATCTGCTGCGCAGCCTGAGGCGTCAGCTGAGACTGACCGTTTCCGGAATCCCGGCCGTCATTTCCCTTGCCGTCATCTCCCTTGCCGTCGTCATTGTCCCCGTTCCGGTCATCTTTCCTGTCATCGCCGTCATTATTATCTTTATCCTTGTCATCATTCCCGTCATTGTCCTTGTTGTTCCCGCCGTTGCTTTTGTCGTTTCCTTCATTATTTTCGTCAGAATTATCCCCGGAATTCCCGTCACCTCCTCCATTCTGCATCTGGTTCTGTAGCATTTTTCTGGCATATATGAAATTCTCCTTGGCATCAATATCACCAGGATTAAGCAGCAGAGAACGTCCGAATGCATCCACAGCCGCCTGCCAGTCCCCGAGAGCAATCGCGACGTCTCCCAGATTGTAGTAGTAATCAGATGCATAAGGAGACACAGAGGCTGCCTGTTCAATCTTACCAAGGGCCTCCTTTGCCTTTTCAAACTCTTCCTGACGATACAGGGCAGAAGCAAGATTATAATTGGCGGCAAAAGACATGGAGTCCTTGACAAGGGCTTTCATATAGTCAACTTCCGCCTCTCTCCACTCATTTTTCCTGAAGTCCCTATTGCCGCTGCGCACCTCCTTCCGGTCAATCTGTGCATAAGCCGTGGCTGCAGACAGCTGCATCACAAACACAAGCATTATCCAATATGTGATACTTCCTTTCATGTCACTTTCTGAATAAATTGATTCCTGTTTTCCTGTCACCGACAAGCATCTCAAGCACGAGAAAGAAAATTGCTGCGGCGAGAAAATACATATAGAGTTCATCATACTCCTCAAAAACGACAGAGTTATACAGCTCATCGTCCATTTTCTGTATTTCAGCAATTACGGGATTCAGTCCGAACTCACCGTTTCCCGCCCTGACATACAGTCCGTTTCCGGCATCGGCGATTTCAAGGAGGACTTTCTCATCAAGTCTTGTCACGACAATCTCCCCGTTCTTGTCCCGCATATAGTCTCCGCCTACAGGTATCATTGTTCCCTCAGGAGAGCCGACACCTATGACAAACACACGTATTCCCAGTCCGGCGGCCTGACGCGCAGCCTCAACAGGGTCATCCTCATGATTCTCACCGTCAGTTATTACCACAATAGCACGGCTCTTGTCACTCTGGCTGCTGAAACTCCTTATGGCCGTGCGTATTGCATCCCCGATGGCAGTTCCCTGCACAGGGACGGACTCCGTTGAGATTGTATTGAGAAACATCTTTGCGGAAACATAGTCGGCAGTCACCGGAAGCTGCACAAATGAACTTCCGGCAAAAACAATAAGCCCAAGCCTGTCGTCACGCAATTTGTCGACAACTCTTGATATGGAAAGCTTCGCACGTTCAAGCCTGTTCGGAGAGTAATCCTTTGCAAGCATCGAATTGGAGACATCGAGCACAATCATGACCTCAGCTCCCTTTGTCTTCTGCTCCTTGAGAACAGCTCCCATCTGAGGCCGTGAGGCAGCTATGACAAAGAAGAAAAAGGCTATCGCGAAAAACGACATCCTGACCCAAACCTTGGCCCTGGAATATGACGGCATAAGTTTTTTGACAAGTTCCTCGTCACCGAATCTGCGTATTCTGCGTGCCCTCAGCTTGAAGACAATAGCCTGCATTATGAAAAACACAGGAACCAGCAGAAGAAGCAAAAGATAATCAGGATTTGCAAATATCATGGTAACCTCCTTATTACAAACCAATTGAGAATCAATTCAAGCATAAGCGCCAGCAATGCCCACATCAAATACCTCCCGAACAGTTCCTTATAGACCGGGAAACTGTCAACAGTTGTGCGGGCCTTTTCGAGTTTGTTTATTTCACTGTATATCTCCGCCAGCTTCGTGTTGTCAGTAGCCCTGAAATACCTTCCGCCCGTAGACTTCGCGATTTCAGTAAGGAGCTTTTCATCAATGTCCACCTTAATGTTCTGCATCTGTACTCCCCAAGAAGTCATGACAGGATATGGAGCCATTCCTTCCTTGCCTACTCCTATAGTATATACACGCACACCGTAAGTCACGGCAATCTCGGCAGCCATCTGCGGCGAAACCTCACCGCAATTGTTGACTCCGTCAGTAAGAAGAATCACAACCCGGCTCGGGGCATCGGAATCCTTCAGTCTCGCCACTGCAGTGGCAAGTCCGTTTCCTATCGCGGTCCCGTCCTCTATCAGGTCCGTAGAAACTTCTTTCATAAGATTAATGAGCGTGGCCCTGTCGGTTGTAAGAGGACACTGCGTAAAACTCTCCCCGGCAAACACGACAATTCCCATCCTGTCTGACGGACGGGAAGAGATGAATTCTATGGCGATATCCTTTGATGCACTTATCCTGTCCGGAGTCAGATCCCTTGCGAGCATACTCGTAGACACGTCCATCGCAAGAACGATGTCAATTCCCTCTGTGTCAACTGTAGAAAACTCCTCGGAAGACCTCGGACGTGCCAAAGCAATTATGCACATCACAAGGGCAAAAATCCTTAGCATAAAAGGAAGCGGACGCATCAGGCGCATCAGTCCGAAACTTCCTGAAGCAGTCCACGGTGCAGAAACCGACACCCTCAGATGAGGATGTCTTCCGGCTTTTTCAAGATATATGAAGTGAAGCACCAGCAATGCCGGAATTGCAAGAAGCCACAATAATTCAGGATATTCAAAAAACATTCTAACCTCCTATTCTTCAGAGCCCTCACCGTTTCCGGATTCAGCCGTCTCTATTTCACTCTGATAAGTCTGCGTCACAAACTTAACGGCAACAGGCAAGGCAGAGGCATTCTCCTCATCCGAAGCCAGATGCTTTGCGAATTTCACGAAATCAGCCAGTTCAAACAATTCCTGAACCTCTCCGAGAAGTTCAGCCGGAACATCTTCATCCTTGAAAGAACCGAAAATTTCCGCTGTGGTCATCTCCATGGCACCGATTCCGTATCTTGCCGAGATATATTCCCTCAGGGTATCAGTAATTCCGGAATAAAACAGCTTCTGCTTTTCTGGTGCCCAAAGTTTGTTTCCGCGGTAAGTGTCAAGCCTCCGCAAAGCCGTTATATGCGCCGGTTCACTGTACACATGCCCTGGCAAGCTGCGCCTCCTGTACAAAATCACAAGACATACAGCCAATATAATGAGCATGGCGGCGGCCTGTGACCCCAAAAGCCAAGGAAGCACTTCCGCAAGCGTGACCGGATAGCGCACCTGCTCCTTTATGTCATGCGGACGGAAAGAAGCCGTGTCCACAGGCATTGTCTTCACTTCAAGCCCGAACTGCTCAAAGACAAGAGTGTCCACCACCCCGTCAGAAGACATGCGCCGCAGGACAATCTGCGGCAGGACAAAGTTTCCTTCATCAAATGATGTTATTACGACACTTCCCTTTATATCCATACGGGCAGGACGGCCTTTCTTTGCCTTCGTCACCTTCAGGGTATCTATCATCCATGGCGAGATGACCTTTACTCCTCCCTCCTTGCTGTTTTCCCATTCCGGAAGTTCGAACAAAGTGCCTTCCTTTACTCCGGACAATTCGAAGCCATAGCTCAGCTGGTCTGCTATAAGCACAGAATCGCGTTCCTGAAGAGGGACAAGAAACGCCCCCTTTGCGGCCAGCACACTGCCCCCGGCCGAAGCAAGTGAGTCACCTGGAGCAACAAAGGCATCCCCGGCATTCTCTCCGGCAATTCCGGCAAACGGAAACAAAAATAGAATCAAATATATGACTGCTTTACGCATAGCATCATCTGTTTTTGAACAAAGTCATCAGTCCCTTGACATAATCGTCATTTACGGAAATGTCGACCTTGTCCACATTATATTTCAAGAACAGGCGCTCAGAAGACTTTGCGACATTGCGGAACCAGTCTTCGTATGCCGCCCTGACCTTTCTGTCCGAAGTGTCCACCCAAGCCGTTCCTCCAGTCTCGGAATCCTTGACATGCACCAGTCCGATGTCAGGTATGCTTCTTTCGCGCGGATCAGAAATCATGATTACAGACAAATCATGCCTGTTGACCGCAACCTTCAGGGCCTCCTCATAACGCGGAGAACCGTCAGCGCCGACATCAAGCATATCCGACAACAGAAAAGCCGTACATTTTTTCTTTATTGCATTCGTAAGGTATCGCAAGGCTGCAGAGATGTCCGTACCGTCTGATTCCGGCCTGAATTCAAGAATCTCTCTGATTATATGGAGCAGGTGCGTGCGTCCTTTTTGAGGGGAGATGAACTTCTCGACCCTGTCACTGAAAAACAGGGCACCGACCTTGTCATTGTTCAGCAGCGCAGAAAATGACAGGACAGCAGCAATCTCCGCTATCGTGTCCTTCTTTATACCTCCCACGGTACCGAAAAGGCCTGAGCGGCTCACATCCACAAGCAGTACAACCGTTAGCTCCCTCTCCTCTTCAAAGACCTTGACATACGGGGAACGCAGACGGGCAGTGACATTCCAGTCCATATTGCGCACATCGTCACCGTACTGGTATTCACGCACCTCACTGAAAGCCATTCCCCTGCCCTTGAATGCAGAATGATACTCTCCCGCAAATATCTGATGCGAGAGAGCCCTGGTCTTTATTTCTATTTTCCTGACCTTTTTCAAAAGGTCATTGGCAGACTGACTGTTGCTCATAAATCAATACTAATGTATCCTATGGAACCTCAACAGCATTTATAATCTCTGAAATTATCTGGTCAGACGTCATGTTCTCAGCCTCTGCCTCGTATGTAAGGCCGACCCTGTGGCGCATGACCTCATGGCACACTGCCCTGACATCTTCCGGAATCACATACCCCCTCCTCTTTATGAAAGCGTATGCCTTGGAAGCCATGGCGAGAGAAATGCTTGCACGCGGAGACGCACCATAGGCAATAAGGCCGGACAGGTTGCCGAGTCCATAATCCTGAGGGGTTCGTGTGGCATATACAAGGTCCACAATATACCGCTCTATCTTCTCATCCATATAGACTTCCTTTACGACTTCCCTTGCACGGACTATGTCCTCCGGCCTAAGAACCGGGCACGCCTTTGGAAATTCGCCCGAATTGCTCATGCGAATGATCATCCTTTCTTCTTCTTTCTTGGGATATGTCACCACGACCTTGAGCATGAAACGGTCAAGCTGGGCCTCAGGAAGAGGATATGTACCCTCCTGCTCGATCGGGTTCTGGGTAGCCATCACCAGGAACGGCTCCGGAAGACGGAAAGTCTCCTCACCGATTGTAACCTGACGCTCCTGCATTGCCTCAAGCAAAGCCGACTGCACCTTTGCAGGAGAACGGTTGATTTCATCCGCAAGTACAAAGTTGGCAAACACAGGTCCTTTGCGGATCTGGAACTGCTCGTTTTTCTGGGAATAGATCATAGTTCCGAGGACATCGGCAGGCAAGAGGTCCGGAGTGAACTGGATGCGGCTGAATTTTGCATCCACTGCAGAAGCGAGAGTATTGATTGCCAATGTTTTGGCCAAACCTGGAACACCCTCAAGCAAGATGTGGCCATTGGCAAGGAGACCGATAAGAAGATTCTCCACAAGATGCTTCTGGCCCACAATCACCTTATTCATTTCCATCGTAAGGATGTCCACAAACGAGCTTTCCCTCTGGATGCGGTCATTCAATTCTTTGATGTTTATGCTCTCCATAAATATGTTTTTTGATATTTTTGCAGTTTTAACCTTACAAAGTTACTCATTCATTTTTAAATATGCGGTACAAAATCACATTGTCATATAACGGAAGCAAGTTCTGCGGCTGGCAGATACAGAACAATGCAGATACCGTTCAAGGCGCACTCGAAAAAGCCTTTGCCTTGCTTTCGGGTACGCTTGTCAATATAACCGGAGCCGGACGCACGGATACGGGAGTCAACGCCATAAACTATGTGGCACATGCAGAACTCCCGGAAGATGCCGCCAAAAATCCGGCGCACATACGCTACAAATTAAATGCCATCCTGCCAAAAGAAATCGTAATACATGAAATTTCTGAGGCAGGTCCGTGTTTTCATGCAAGATTTGATGCGGTTTCCAGAGAATACCACTACTTTGTACACCTGCGCAAAGACCCGTTCTGTGAAAATTTCTCATACCGTCTGAGATATCCGGTTGACATGGAGCGCATGAACAAGGGGGCATCATACCTTGCCGGCACGCACGACTTCAGCTGCTTTGAGAAGACAGGCGGCAGCAACAAGACATCAATCTGCACGATAACGCACGCGGAATGGAAGACCTACAGCCCTGTGCATGTACAGGTGCTGGGCTATCCCGACAGCGGCGGAGACTACATGGTATTCACCATAAAGGCTGACAGGTTCCTGAGGAACATGGTAAGGGCCATCGTCGGCTCCCTCCTGGAGATAGGAAGAGGCAGGAAAGAACCCGAATGGATAAAAGAGCTCATCCTTGGCGGAAACAGGTCGGACGCAGGAGGCTCAGTCCCGGGAAATGCCCTGTTTTTCAGCGGTGCAGAATATGCCGGACAACCGGAAGGGCACAGTGCGGAGGAGAAAAAATAAATTTTAGGTTTCGCGTTTTTTTGACTATTTTTGCACGCTTATTTACATGCCTAACAAAAAGAACAGATAATTATGCTTTTTAATCTTTTACAGACGGCCGCCGACACTGTGGCCTCTGCCGGGTCACTCAATGCTCCAGTGGAAGTCAAGACCCTTAACCTCATTGACATGGCCGTTGCAGGAGGCTGGCTTATGATTGTCCTCCTGGTGCTCTCGATTGTTGCCATATACATATTCGGCAGCAAATGGTGGCTCATACACAAGGCCGGACAGATTGACAAGAACTTCATGAAAGACATAAGGGACATGATCCATGAAGGAAAGATCAAGTCCGCCGCCGAGCTTTGCCAGAGGTATGACTCACCGGTGGCAAGACTCGTTGAGAAAGGCATTGAAAGAATCGGTAGACCGCTGCAGGACATACAGACAGCTGTGGAGAACATGGGCAACGTGGAGGTCGCAAGACTTGAGAAAGGCCTTCCGATGCTCGCGACAATAGCCGGAGGTGCTCCGATGATCGGTTTCCTCGGCACCGTAACAGGTATGATTGAGGCTTTCTTCAGAATGTCGACAGCAGGCAACAATATAGACATCACCCTGCTCTCCGGAGGTATTTATGAGGCAATGGTGACGACTGTGGGAGGTCTTTTCGTCGGTATCATAGCATATTTCGGCTACAACTACCTGACTTCCCAGATTTCCAATCTCGTGTTCAAGATGGAGAATACTACTATCGAATTCATAGACATGCTGCACGAGCCTGCAGGAAAATAAAACAAAGAAGAAAATGGCAATCAAAAGGACGACAAAAGTTGACTCCGGGTTTTCGATGTCCTCAATGACCGACATCGTATTCCTGCTGCTTATCTTCTTCCTTGTGACTTCTACGCTGATAAACCCCAACGCACTGAAGCTGCTCCTCCCGAAAAGCACAGGACAGGTTTCGGCCAAGGCCACGGTCAGCGTATCAATCAAGCACTGGAAAGATACGGATACTTTTTCATACCACATCAACGGCAACAAGACTCCCATTGATTTTGCGGAAGTCGAAGATGCCCTGATAGGACTTCTGCAGCAGGAGGAGGATCCCACTTTCTCCATTTATGCTGATGAGACTGTGCCTGTACGCGAGGTCGTCCAGGTCATGAACATCGCAAAACGCAACCATTATAAAGTAATAATGGCGACATCGCCGGAATAGGACAGAGATGGCAACAGGATACAGGCAGGAACAAGAAAGACAGGGTAGGCTGTCAAGGGCTGCAGGCGCAGTCCTTACTGTGTTTTTGCACATTTGCCTTCTTGTATGCTTTTTTTTGACAGGCTTTTCTTACCTGGACCCGCCTCCGCCGGAAAAGACTCCGATATTGATAGAGTTTGAAGAGCCGGAGATAAGCAAGCCCCGCCAGAGCTGGAACGGGGCAAGGCCGCAGGCAGAAAGGCCGGACCCGTCAAAGGACATAAAGCTCGTCCAAAGTTCCGAAGGACAGTTCGAAGGGTCAAAAAGCAATGAGGCCCCCGAAGCAACGGTTGATGAATTCGGAGATGTGGACATACATGAGCCGGAAAGGGAAAAGCCTATAGACCGCAGGGCACTGTTCTCCGCAGCCGACAACAAGACTGACAAGGACACGCTTGCACCACAGACTGCAAGGGAACCGTCCGACCAGCTCAAGGCAGGCCACGCATCAGGAAACATTAAAAGCGGAGCCACTTCGGGAGAACCGAATGCAAGACTCGTCGGCAGAACGACAATAGGAGCACTTCCAAAGCCGGCGTACAATGTCCAGGCATCCGGAAAAGTCGTCGTTCAGATTTGGGTTGACCAGTACGGAAGCGTACAGAAAGCCGTGGCAGGCGCACAGGGTACGACTGTGACTGATGAAAAATTATGGAATGCGGCCAGGGCGGCAGCCCTGAAGGCGCAGTTCAACATGAAAGCGGACGCCCCTGCAATGCAGGAAGGAACGATAACGTATATTTTTAAACTGGACAAATGATTTTACAGCCGGCATGTCCGGCACACTTTATTATTTATTTTTTAAAATGCCGAGAAGGCAGAAAGCAATGGAAGACAACAGAAAAGGCGGTTTCGGCCGCAAGACAGAAGGCCGTAGAGAGTACGGCAGAAGGGATTTCGACAGAAAACCGTCAGGAGAAAGAAGAAGCTTTTCGGATGACAGACGTTCATTCGGTGAAGGCTCAGACAGACCGAGGCGTTCTTTCGGCGACAATGACAGGCCGAGACG
>CAMWUW010000027.1 GCA_947177525.1 uncultured Bacteroidales bacterium
GATCTATAGCCTCCACACCTGCAAAATCTATGTCCCCGAGAAGCACGATGCTGCCGTCCGGCCCGCGCCAGCGTCCCAAAGGAGCACCAGAATTGACTGCAGACACAAATTTCATGAAATCTGAGGCGGTCTTGATGCCATAGTATTCCGGAGCAGTATCCGCTGCCACAACCTTTATGTTCTTTACAAGGACATTTCCGCTCCCGTCAGCAAGAAGCAGAGTAAAAGTTCCCTCTTCAAAGCCAGTTTCCCAAGTGAGCACAATAATTCCTGCATCTTTGTCAAGTACGGCGCCAAGTCCTGAAGCCTTCACGATTCTCACGGTAGTTGTACCGGCGTTTTTCCCGGTCAGTTCATAAGTGAGAGACGCCTTGCCTTCTGACGAATCCTCCATTCTGAATATTCCGGACGAGACAATCTCCCCGGCATATTTCAAAACAATGCTGAATGCCCCGAAGAGAGGCGCAGACACTACGCTTCCGTCCGAAAGGGTGAAATCAACCTTTTCCCCGTCTTGTGTGACAGAGGTTATAAGCGACATTGCCTTGCCTTCCGCTTTCACGGGATTGCCGGCATGATCCCTAAGCCTTGCCCCGTTCAAAGTCCAGTATCCTTCAGCATCAGTCCTCAGCTCCGGTGTCCTGCCTGCCACCGGTATGCGGCTTCCGTCCACATCCTTCAGCCAGTCAGTCTTGCCGGAACTGGTCAGTGTCCAGTACAGGACACCTCCATCCTCTTTTGTGCCGAGCATTGGCGCATCGCTGACATCCTCCTTGACGGCAACCGTCACGGTATGCTCGACATTGTCCCCGCCGACATAGCTTATTACATGGTTACCGTCAGAGTCAACGGTGATTGAGGTAATCGCACCTCCACGGACTACCGCTCCCAAAAGCCTGAGCTGTGCATTTGTCTGCTCAAGCTGCAAGGCGAGTTCCGTCAATCCTGTGTATATATTATCGACATCATTCCAGAGTGCCGAATCATCAAAGCCGCTGCATGCACCCGTCATGGCAATGATGGCAGATGCAAATATCGGCAAGATACGGTTTCTTTTAATAATGGTCATTTTGTTTGAAAACTGTTTATGATTTGCAACTTATTTTAATCACTTCAAAAATTCAATCCGTCATTCCAGCCCGGATTCTGGGTAAGCATGCCTCCCGTACTGACACGCTGGGCTGCGGGAACCGGCCAGAGATAGTCACGCCCCTCATCAAAGGTGAACGTACTGCCGGCCCATGCCGTCACATAGCCGCTGTCCCCATCCGACAAGGTAACAGAGGAGCCTATCTTCATGGTAACAAGCTTGTCTTTGGCACTGCTTGCAGGTGAAGCCGTGTAGAACTCCGTATCATTGACACCGTCTCCGTCAAGGTCATAGATTCCAGGACCAGGGATATACATTCCATAATAAGGGGAATTTTCATTCACCATCTGCAAACCCTCTTTCCAGCGCAGCATATCCCATTGGCGCAGACCTTCCATCACAAGCTCAACCGTCCTCTCGCGGCGTATCTCAAGAATCAGCCCCGAATCCGGACGCCCTACTGCATTCGGGTAGCACGCAAGAAGGTAAGGATCTGCCGATTCAGAGGCTACAGCAACATCCAGGCTCGGCATTCCCACACGGTCACGCAAAGGCTTTATCGACTTGTCCGCATCCTCCTGGGTGAATGTTCCGAGCTCGGCCTTTGCCTCTGCAAAATTCAGATATACCTCTGCCGCCCTGAAAAGCGGGAAATCGCTGAATGACTTGCTGGCTCCGGAATAGTCCTGCACAGAGCAGTCCAATGCGAACTTCACAGGCTCATATCCCGTAAGGGCCGAAAAATCATTGCCGTATTTGCTGACTCCGATTATATTCACATTTCTCAGAAGGTCATATCCGGGACACAGGACTGTCTGGGCCATCCGCGGGTCACGTCCTGAAGTTTCCTCCTGCCACATCATCGTGCCATGTCCTGGAATATCCGTGAAACGGCTGCCGTCTTTCATAAGATAATGGTTCATGAACCGGCGCGTGAATCCCATCTTGGCATTGCGCAGATTGAACTGCACGCTGGACGACACTGCAGCGGCCTGGCTGTACCTCTTTGCAAGGATGACTTCCGAATCCACTGCATCAAGGCTGTTGAAAAGTGTCCTGTAAGGGTTTTCCCCTCCGGACCATATCGAATACGGACTGTCATCAATAAATTCCTCCGCAGCCTCTGCAGCCTGGGTGAGATATTTCTCCGCATCTTCCATCCGGTGATAAATCCTCCATGTGCCTTCAAACAGGGCTGCACGGGACTTCAGGGCAAGCGCAGTCCATTTCGTGACATGATATACATCCTTGCCCTCAGGCAGCATTTCTATCGCATTGTCAAGATCTTCCATAATCTTGTCCATCACAAAGCCGCGGTCATCCCTCGGACGTCTGAGTTCCACAGTCTCATCAGAGCCGAGCACATGGTCATACCATGGGACATCCCCGAAGCGCATAACCTTTTCGAAATACGTCAGAGCACGGAAGAAATAGCATACGCCCGTATAATTCCTGGCAGCCTGTTCGTCTTCACACTGATGCACCCGCTCCAGGCAATAATTGATGTTGCGCAGATGCTTCCAGTACCATTCGTTCTTGGCGTCAAGGTCATCGGTGGCGTATCTCGTGCCAAGTATAATGTCACCCAGGCTGTTGTCCACAAGGTCATCTGCATTCCTTCCGGAATATGTCTCGGCAGACTCGAAGATGTTGTAGTAATAGTTGCACCAGTTGTCAAGGTCAGTCCTGGACTTGAATGAAGTGTCAGGAGTAACAGTATCTTCAGGTATGAGCGTAAGGTCACACGAGAGAGCGCAGGCGGCAAGCAGCATGCACAATACCATCCTGCAAAAAAATATTTTTAAAGTCAGTTTCATGATTCTGCCTTAGAATTTGATGTCTATGCCTATTGAAAATGTTCTCGGATATGCGTAGCCGACTCCTGTTCCCGAAGCGTTGGTGCCGGATGTGCCTGCAATCTCGGGGTCCATGGTTTTTGACCATTTCTTCAGCGGGGACCAGTAGCAGATGTTCTCGCCGGTGAAATACAGCCGGACCGAGCTTATCTTAGCCCTCATTGTAAGATGCTCAGGCAAAGTGTATCCGACGGTGAGATTCTTCAGTCTCAGATATGCGAGATTGACAAGATACCTGTCATTGACGTGTCCGAGCGCGCCTGTCGAATAGGCATTGTAGCCGCGCGGCCGCGGGAAATATGCATTCCTGTTTGTCTCGGACCATACGTTGTCCATGAAATCCTCATGTATGAAAGAGGTCACCGGAAAAGCAAACGGTCCCCAGAAATCAGAAGCGCTCTTTGAGGAGTCCGAGCTGGTGTTGGCGTACCAGTCACGGCGTCCCACTCCCTGGAAAAAGGCCTGGAAGTCAAGCCCCAGCCAGTTGAATCCCAGGCGGAACGAATAATTATATCTCGGGAGGGAGTTTCCGATGACCCTCATGTCGCCGGAATCCTTCAGTGTACCGGCTCCCGGGCCTATGATTCCGTCACCGTTCAAGTCCTCGAAGCGCGGATCGCCCGCACGCAGATACGTTCCGCAGTCGGGGTTGCCGCTCTTGATGCGGCTGTTGACTGCGCTGTAGTCATATTTTGCCTCATATTCGGCAGCCTCGCGGTCTGTCTTGAAAAGCCCGCTGACATGGTATCCCCATATTTCTCCAAGCCGCATGCCCTCATAGTAATTGCCGGCGCTCGTGTTGTAGCCGTTATAATTCGGAAGCAGGCCGTCCGGATTGTGATATTTGGTTATGGTCGTGACATAGTCTCCGAGAGTGGCGCTCACATTGTACGAGAACGGGCGTCCGGCAAGGTTGAAAGTGTCGTTCCACGAGAGCATTATCTCCCATCCGTCGGTGCGCAGGTTGGCACAGTTGGCCTTCGGCGTGCTGGCCCCGTATGTGGACGGAAGAGTCAGTGAAGTCGTGAGCATGTTCCTTGTCTCACGGAGATACCAGTCTCCGGTGAATGTAAGCCTGCTGCCGAAGAACGAAAGGTCTATGCCGGCATCGTATGTAGTGACAGTCTCCCATGTAAGGTCCGAGGAAATGGGATTGGACAGCTTTGAGTATGGAGCCTTGGTCTCCCCGTCGAATGTCCAGTCAAGGGATGTGGACGGGAAGCCGGAGGTGCTGTCACTTCCTGTGGTCGTCATTATCTGGACTATATAGGAATAGTTGTCAACCTGCTGGTTTCCGAGACTTCCTGCAGAGAAACGTATTTTCGCGTCATTCATAACGCCTTTGACCGGAGCATAGAATTTTTCTTCGGAGATTCTCCATGCTGCGGATGCCGAAGGGAAATATGCCCACCTGTGTCCGGGTGCGAATCTGGAGGAGCCGTCTGCACGGAAGCTCGCCTCAAAGATATACCTGTTCCTGTAGTCGTAGTTGGTTCTTGCAAAGAAACCGAGAGTCTTGTAGGCTTCAATATTCTGAGTAAGGACAGGCGTTCCTGTGGCCACGGCGAATGTAGCAAGGTCATCTGATGTAAGGCCGGTGTTCTTTACTGTCAGGTTTGTAGAGCGGTAATGCTCATACTGGCCTCCGGCCACAAATTTGAAGTTGTGGGCATTCTTCCATGTATCCTCGTATGTGCCGTATATATTCACATTGTGGCCCTTATACTTGAAATTGGACTCCTGGTACATGTTTTCATTGGCTCCTGTCGCCGCTGCAGTCTCCACAAGACCTTCCGTGCGCGAATAGTCATACGTCATGCTGCGGTATTTGTAGAGTCTGTCCCTTGTCCTGTAGTCATGAGAGGCTGTCAGGTAAAGTTCCTTCATAAAATTGAGGACCAAGGAGTTGGTCAAGGTAAGATATTCATTTTCACGGCTGTTGCTGTTCTTGCCGGCAGACAATATGCCGACACGGCCGCCTCCCATCGGAGAGTTCTTGGCAAGCTGGTTGACATAGCTCACTATAGTGCCGTCAGGGTTTTCCGGAAGCCATGCCGCGCAGATATTGGACTGGAGAGCACCGAATACCTGCTCATAGTTATAGTATCCTCCATATCTGTAGGCAGATTTGTCGTATGAAATATTTGTGGACCATTTCAGCCATTTGAGCGGATTGACACTCAGCTTTGCCCTGAATGCATAGTCGGAATAAGTGTCGTCGGCCAGCCTCATCATGCCTTTCTGATAGAGATACCTTCCGCTGGCATAGTAGCTTATCTTCTCCGAACCTCCCTGCAGCGAAATGTTATGCTCGGTCTGCGGACGGACTCTTCTGTAGATATAGCCGTACCAGTCGAAGTTGCCGTAGTAATAATATTTTCCAGTAGCCTCATCAACAACTGTCCAGGGGCGCGACGGGTCTTCCGTGAGGTCATTGCGGCGGTCATATAGCATCTGAAGGCCCCCGTTTGCCTCAGTATATTGGAAAATGTCATGAGTTGCGTCCGAAGAGTTGTTCATGAAGTTGTTTACTATGTTGACATGGTCATATCCTGTTCGGATGAAGTCCGTCGATGTAGTGTTCATCTGCCAGCCGACACGTCCGCTGTAGCTCACTGTAGCATTGTCGCCACGTTTTCCGGCCTTCGTCGTTATCAGGACCACTCCGGCGGATGCCTTTGTCCCGTATATCGCGCAGGATGAGGCGTCTTTCAGTATCGAGATGGATTCTATGTCATTGGGGTTTATCTGGCTGAGGCTTACTTCAACACCGTCAGCAAGCACAAGAGGTGAACCTGAGTTGAGCGAAAGGGCGCCGCGGATGTTGATGCTGTAGCTGCCTTCGGGAGAACCTGTTCCGAATGAAATGTTCGTGGCAGGGTCGGTTCCCTGCAAGGCATTGGCAGCCGAGACCACAGGCCTTGCATTGAGTTCTTTTCCGCTTACGATAGAGACAGAGCCTGAGAGACTTGACTTTTTCTGTGTTCCATAGCCCACGACGACGATTTCGTCAAGCAGGTTCTGCGAATCGTCCAAAGCTATGTGCCAGGGCTGCTGTTCTTTGCCCGTGATGCGGACCCTGGTATCAGAATATCCTATGAATGAGACAATTGCCTCCACAGGGAAGGTTATATCAACAAGACAGAAATTTCCGTCAATGTCAGTAATGAAGCCTTTGTCCGTGCCGACGATTTTAAGGGAGGCTCCAATGAGCGGCTCACCGGAGGAATCGGTGACTTTTCCTTTGAAATCCGTTTTTCCGGCCGGCTGAGGCTGCTGTGACTGCGGCTTTGTCCGGGCGGCGATGACAGATATGCTGTGGCCGTTGATGACAAAGTCCACATTCTGGCCGGCAAACACCTGGGCCAGGACTTCGGTGATGGGAGCATTCTGAGCTGAAACGCTTACCTTCCGGCTGAGGTCTACAGCGTCAGAATTGAGAATGATGGAATAGCTTTCCGTCTGATTCAGGGCCGTAATCGCTTCCTGTACGGTTACATTCCTGAGTTTCAGCGAGATATTCTGCGCCGAAACGGAGGTATATAGCAGTAAGGATGCGAGAATTGCCCAAATTTGCGCAATTCTTTTCATTTTAGTTGGTTAAAGTGTTATTTGGATGTTATCTTGATGAAGAAAGATAGATGATGCCGTCTTTCTTCCGGATTTTCATCTTGCGGTCCGTGTTCATTGAGGACAGAATCTGGTCCAGGTCCTCATTGTTGGAGAAAAATGCCAATATGCGCGTGTCTGCCAATGTCTTGTCCATGATGGCTATGCGCACATCGAATATACGTTCGAGGTCCTTGGCTATGTCGCTCATCTTCAGATTGATGAAATGAAGCGAGCCGTTTGCGAATGTCTTGAATCCCTGAGGATTGAATGATGTCAGGTTTATGTCTCCCGAGTTACGGTCGTAATGGACCATGTCTCCGGGTTTCATGCGGACCTCACGTGGAGCCTCACCGCAGTTGACATCAAGGCTTACAGAGCCTTCCATCAACAGCAGTTCAACGCAGTTGTTGCTGCCGTATGACTTGAAGTCAAACTTGGTTCCGTGTACACGTACATTTACGTCTCCTGACTGTATTATGAAAGGTTTTTCAGGATCTTTGGCAATGTCCGCAAGGACTTCACCTTCTATGAACACCCTCCTTTCCGTTCCTTTGAACTGCTGCGGATAAGTAACCCGGCTTCCGGAGTTGAGCACAAGCATGGATCCGTCTGCAAGACTTACCGTGTCGATCTGCCCTGATGGCACATTAACCTCAAGCCATGCAACTTCCGGACGTTCTGATTTCATGTAAAGAATGCCGGCAGCAAGCATGAGCGGAATTGCCATTATGGCTGCAGCCCTTTCTATGCGCCGGAAAATATTTGCGTTTCTTTTTGATGTCCTGCCAAGTCCGAGTCTGTCCCTGATTCCGTCAAAGGCTCTCCTTGACTCGGCATCACAGCTGCTGCTCCCCATAGCGGTTTCAGACATTGCGTCAAAGATACGGTCAATCTCCTTCATGACCTCAGGGTCATCGGAATGGCCTGCAAGCCATATCTGCATTTCAAGAGCTTCCTTCTCAGAAAGTTCCCCATTGAAATATTTTTCGATTCTTGACAGCATAACCGCTATAGTTTTTCTTTTTATCCCTTGTCGTTTCCAAGACGTATCCGGCAGCGTTCCTACAAAACTAAGTTCATGTCAAAACAGCCGCACAATCTCACGTCTGCAATAAGTACGACTATCTCCGCCCTACTACGTAATCCGGGAATATATTTTTTTTGAAAAAATCTGCCAGGACCATCCAGACAGTCAGCAAACGCGGTCTAAAACAAAGATTCTAATTGACCGACTGCTTCAAATCCTTAATGGCAAGCTGGATATGCTTTTCAACAGTGCGGACAGAAAGATTAAGTTTGTCAGCTATTTCCTTGTTTGAAAGATGCTCGTAACGGCTCATCCTGAAAATAAGCTGACGCTGCGGAGGAAGCTTAGAAATGCCACGCATGACTATTCCAAGCATTTCCGCAGAGCAGCAATCCTCTTCGATGTTATCATCAGCACAATCGAACTCTCCGTCCAAAACTGTCCGGAGAGACATCATGTTTTCTTTCTGTGATTTCAGGATATCGAAAGATTCGTTTCTTGCAGACACATACAGAAAATTCTTCACCGACTTGTTTTCATCAAGATTCTCCCGATTGAGCCAAAGCCTCATAAAAATATTCTGCACGACATCCTCTGCCAAAGCCTCATTGCATATAAAACGAGATACAAACCTGAAAATCAATGTATAATACCTATGGAACAACTCTTCATACGCACCCATATCCCCAGCCTTAAGAGCTTTCGTCAAAGCCCCGTCAGACCATAATCGCATTCTGTTCCATTTGATTTTCATGGCGGCAAATATAGCATAGCCGGGCGCAAAAACAAAATTTATTTTAACTATGCCGGGCGCAAGGCATATAAAAAACAGCGGCATGAAAATAATCATTCATGCCACTGTTTCACTATCTCCTCTTTCCTGAAGACCTGCCGCCTCGTCCGGACCTGCCGGAAGAAGAACGGGATCCTCTGCTGCCGCGGCTGTCACGGCCTCCACGTCCAGATGAACGGCCTCCCCTGCCGCCTTTTCCGGAACGTGAGGAACGGTATTCCCCGGCTGTCATCCACTCGTCATGTCCGCCGTGTCCTGCAGGGTCATCTGCAGCATCAGCCATCTCCACCATGACAGGACGGTCATTCCATGCGAGATTGTCAAATGCCCTGAGCACCTCAGACGCGCGGCTTTCGTCCACCTCGAAGAAAGAGAATTTCTTCATCAGGTCAACCCTGCCTACAGATACACGCTTTGAGGTATTCTCATTGAGCATCCCCATGAGACCGCGCAGATTGAAGCCGTCCATCTTGCCGAGATTGATATACATACGTGAATATCCGGGTTCGGCTTTGCGCGGCCCTTTTCCGTCACGGTCGCGCTTCCTTTCCTTCTTGCCGTCCTTGGCAATGCAGATGTCATCCCTGTCGCGGTAATATTCATAGAAACGGTTGAATTCATGCGACACGACCCTCTTGATCAGGTCTTCCTTGCCAAGCCAGTCCAGCTTGCGGTAGATTTCCTGCATGAAATCATTGATTTCGTCTTCATTGACCTTTACCTTCTCAAGGTCGTCTATCACTTTGAAAAGCTGCTTCTTGCATATCTCCTTTGCAGTAGGTATCTCCCCTGGGGTAAATTCCTTTCCTATTGCCTTCTCGATTGCACGGACCTTGCTTTTCTCCTTCATGTTTATGATGGCTATGGACGTACCTGTCTTGCCTGCGCGTCCTGTACGTCCGCTGCGGTGGGTATAGTTCTCCGTATCGTCAGGAAGACCGTAGTTTATGACATGGGTAAGGTCATCGACATCCAGTCCGCGGGCTGCCACATCCGTAGCCACCAGAATCTGAAGATTACGGATACGGAATTTCTGCATGACGAGGTCGCGCTGTGCCTGTGACAGGTCGCCATGGAGCGAATCCGCATTATAGCCCTCATGCATGAGCTTGTCGGCAATCTCCTGTGTCTCTATCTTTGTACGGCAGAATATTATTCCGTATATCTGCGGATAATAGTCTACAATGCGTTTCAGCGTCTCATATTTGTCCTTGGCATGTACGACATAGACTACATGCTTGACATTGGCAGTACCTTCGTTTTTGCGTCCGATTGTAATTTCCTTTGCATCACGCAGGTAATTCTTTGCAATCCTGCTGATTTCCTTGCTCATCGTCGCGGAGAACAGAAGAGTGTTCCTTTCCTGCGGGACATCCGCAAGTATGGCATTGATGCTTTCCGTGAATCCCATGTTGAGCATTTCGTCAGCCTCATCAAGGACAACGTTCTTTACTGTGGCAAGCGACACGGTCTTGCGCTCCATGAGGTCAATCAGACGGCCCGGGGTAGCCACGATGATGTGTACACCGCGTTTCAGGGCACGTATCTGGCTCTCTATTGATGAGCCTCCGTAGACAGGCAGCACTTTAAGCCCGTCCACATATTTGCAATAGTCATTCAGGTCTCCGGCAATCTGCAGGCAAAGTTCCCTTGTAGGGCACAGTACAAGAGACTGCGGATAATTTTCATCTACGTTGATTTTCTGTATCAGCGGCAGTCCGAACGCCGCCGTCTTTCCTGTTCCAGTCTGTGCAAGCGCAACGACATCATTGTTCTCTCCCAAGAGATATGGTATCACTTCTTCCTGTACCGGCATCGGATAGGCATATCCCATCTCTTCAATGGCGCGCCTGATTTCGGGGGACACCCCGAGTTCTTCAAATGTTTTCACTCTATATTTTTTACAATTCGCCCGCAAAGGTAGTCTTTTTATTGACAATAGCTATCAATATATGCCTTATAAGACAGATAATTGCAATAAAGTCTGCTCCCGTTGCCCGTAAATGGACGGGAAAGGGAGCAGACCTTGCCCGTATCAGAACTTGTATGATACCTTAATCATGAAATTGGCCGGAGCCTGGGGATATATTCCTATTCCGTCAACAATACTGCCGTCCGCATCAACAATATTTTTCCAGCACCAGCCGTCAGCATAATACAGATTGTTGAACAGATTGTTCACATAGAATCCGACTCCGATTCTGCCCGCGTCATGCCCCGAATTGCGGCCGGACAGGCTGAATTCATGGGTCAGAGACAGATTTGACACGAAATATGCCGGTATGGACCTGCTTTCTGCCATAGTGTTGTCAAGGAACTGTTTGCCAACATATTTGCCGTCAATTGCAAGCGTCGTGGTTTTCAGCGAATTAGAGAAGACATTGACAAAAGGAGTGAATGCCAGCCTTGCCATTCCGCTGACTGACGGAGACATAAGCATTCTGGTCTTTTTGTAATTATACGCAGTGGTCACGCCGGTCTCATTCCAGTCGTCCAGATTGTCGATGTGCCGTATATATTCGGTATAGTCCCTGATCATGTTTGTGCTCAGGGTAAGGTTTGCGTCAGCCCTGAGCCACGGAAGGGCCTGCCATCCTGCAGCAAGCTCCACTCCCCTTCTCCAGCTTCTGTCCACATTCTCCTTGATTGTATTTCCGACATCCGTAAGCCTTCCTGTCTCAAGCAGCATATCCCAATATTCCATAAGATATACATTTGCAGAGACCGCAATCCTGTCCGCAGTATAGGAATATCCTATCTCCACATCCACCATCTTCTCCGGCCTGAGAGATACTCCGCCTCCCTGGACTCCTGCGGCCTGGGACATGTGGGCATTTCTGATATTCTCCTTGATGTCGCTCCTTCCGGGCTCACGATGTCCCATCGCGGCAGACACGTAAGCCTTGTGGCGCGGATTCCAATGGAAAGAAAGGCCTGCCCTCGGATTGAAAAACTGCCAGTTGTCAGAATAGTCAAGAGGTATCCTGTCATCATCCGGACCTGACATTTTCAGCCAGACTCCCCTGTACTGCAGGTCAGCATACACCGTAAGCCAGGAAAGAGGCTGATATTCCGCCCTTGCAAAAGCACTTGCATCGTGCTTAAGACCGTTGTTGAGATACCAGTCATGCGCTGCATAGTCATAGGCATCCCCAAGAATGTCGCTCCACACCAGTCTGCCGATATGGTCTCCGTCATAACGCGAAAGATTGATGCCTGCGGTAAGATTCAGAGCATCAGACCTGTAGCGGACATCGGAATTGATTACGAACAGATTGTTCTCCATGGCTTTGCGTATGATGAAGTCACCTTTTGAGTTGACATCAAATGTCCTGACAGGCTCATTTTGGGAATTATAGTGCGCGAATGTGAAATCTGAAGGGAAATTATAAGAGCGGAAGGCTTTTCCGGCCTTGTAGTTCTCATAATGACCGGTGCCGTTTGTCCAGTTGAAAGTGGTGCTCCACACGGTTCTTTCCCCGAACTGGCGCGTATAATTCAGCTGCAGGTGGTTCTGCATATAATTGTCGGTCTCATTGTCATAGTAGCGGGCATTCCCGTATGCATCATAGTATTCTCCGGCGGAATTGTATCTCCTGTCCGCGGCATACGTGTCCAGATCGATGCCGTTCCATGTTATGCCGGAATGCTGTTGTCCGTACAGCCATGTAAGGCGCAGCGAATTATTGCCGCTCATCCAGCCGAGCACCGCAAAGGCAGACTGGACGTCCGCGTATGCATTACGTATGTATCCGTCCGTAAGTCCCTTTGAATAGGCAATGTCGAAATACACACCGCTGCGGGTCAGACCGGTTCCGGCAGCAGCCGTTGCCGTAAATGTATTATAGGAACCGTAGCCGAATTCCGCCCTGGCATACGGAGCAGGTGCGACTGAAGCCGTATTCATATTGATGCTTGCACCGAATGCACCAGGACCGGAAGCCGATGTGCCGAGTCCCCTCTGCAGCTGTACACTGCTGAGGATAGAAGAAAGTGCGGGGATATTGACCCAGAAAACCTCCTGGGACTCCGCATCATTTAGAGTAATTCCGTTCAGTGTGACGTTGACCTGAGACCCTTTGCTTCCCCTGACTGTCATCTTCGAGTAGCCCAGGCCTGTTCCTCCCTCATTTACAGCTATGACCGAAGGCTGAAGTGAAAGAGACATGGGAATAGAATTGATCGGATTGGTCTTGCGCAGCTCATCACGGCCGACCATTGAATAAGTGACGGGAGTGAATTGCCCCGCACGTGAAACAGAAACTACCGCACTGTCCAATTTCTCGGAAGTGCCTTCGGGCTCCGCACCTTGTACGATGCCCGGAATCAGCGCAAACAGCGCCGAACAAAATAAAAAACCTCGCATAATTTATATACATTATGCAAGGGCAGCGCATAAGAGCGCATTGAGATTCGCATTTCCCTTCGTCAGTACTAACCGCATCAGGTTCAACGGGTATAATCTCAGCCCTGTACAAGGGCACCCCAGCAAAAAATCATATTTGTATCGGGAACTGTTGTGTCCCCATGTCATCCGCTTCCGCAGCGGCAGGCTATTTCTTCTCAACCAGCCTTATCTCATAAAGTCTCGGCCAATTCTTTCCGGTCAGATAAATCTTTCCGGTAGCATCATCAATGGCAATTCCGTTCAGCACATCCGTAGAAGGTCTGCGCAATGCCCGCGGCAGCAGTCCCCGGCAATCAATGATTCCCGACACCTTACCGTCCTTTGGATCGATTATTACAATCTCGTTTGACGTATAGACATTAGCCCATATCTTACCGTCAATCCACTCCAGTTCATTGAGCAGGCCGACAGGACGCCCTTCAAAAGTCACCTGGACCTTGCGCTGTACATTGAAGCGTGAGTCCATGAAGTACAGGGTGGCCGAGCCGTCGGACGCAATGAGCTGCTTTCCGTCAGTGGTAAGCCCCCAGCCTTCCCTCGGATATTTCCATGTGGACTTATACTCCATTGTGGCTGCATCGTATATGAATGCGACACGGCTTTCCCACGTCAGGATGAAGAGTTCACCGCCAAGCACTGAGGAGCCTTCCACAAAATATTTCTTGTCGAAGTCCAGTTTCTCAATCGCCTTTCCGGTCTCTATGTCTATCTTTCTGAAACTTGATTTTCCATGAAGCCCAGTGCTCTCATACATCTGTCCGTCAACAAAGAACAGTCCCTGTGTATAAGATTCCGTATCATGCGGATATTCGGCCACAGTCTCAATCACATAATGCCTCACCTTCGCGTCAGCACAGGAGGCAATCACGAAGGTGAGAAGCAAATTGGATATGATTCTGCAGAACCGCATCATTTCAATGATGACTTATGTTTGATGGCAGCCTTCACAAAAGCCACGAAAATAGGCTGAGGATGCTCAGGCGTACTCTTAAGCTCAGGATGGAACTGCACTCCTATAAAGAACGGATGTGTAGGAATCTCGACTATCTCGACAAGCCCGGTCTCCGGGTTGCGTCCTGAAGCCTTCATTCCGGCAGCCTCCATTGCGGCAAGATAGTCATTGTTGAATTCATATCTGTGCCTGTGGCGTTCAGAAATCATGTCCGAGCCATATATTTTATGCGCAAGAGTACCCTCTGCAATACGGCAGTCGTATGCACCGAGACGCATTGTTCCTCCTTTTATCGTAGTGCTCTTCTGGTCTTCCATAAGGTCGATTACCGGAGTTGATGTCTGCGGATTCACCTCACGTGACACAGCATCCCTAAGGCCGAGCACATTCCTTGCGAATTCAACTACGCACATCTGCATTCCGAGGCAGATTCCGAAGAAAGGCAGGTTATGCTCACGTGCATAGCGTATCGCCGTAACCTTTCCTTCAAGTCCCCTCTCTCCAAAGCCAGGCGCCACAAGGACACCGTCCATCTGGGATAGAAGCTCATCCACATTTCCGTCATTCAGGTATTCGCTGTGAATGCTGTGGACATTTACCTTGCACTCATTTGCGGCACCTGCATGCACAAACGACTCAAGGATTGACTTGTAGGCATCCTGCAGCTCAACATACTTTCCGACAAGGGCGATGTCCACCGTATCCTTCGGGTTGTTCAGCTTGCTGAGGAAGGCATTCCATTTGGTAAGGTCCGGCTGAGGCAGGCTGCTGAGACCGAAATGCGCAAGCACGACTTCATCAAGCTTTTCCGCTGCCATATTGAGAGGCACTTCATATATTGAAGAGGCGTCAATTGACTGGATGACACGTCCCGGCTTCACATTGCAGAACAAGGCCATCTTGCGGCGCAGGTCCGGAGTAAGCTCATGCTCAGTACGGCACACTATGATGTCCGGCTGGACTCCTGCACGCTGAAGCGCCTGTACGGAATGCTGGGTAGGCTTTGTCTTAAGCTCCTTGGCTGCGCTGAGATAAGGCACGAGGGTCAGATGGATTGTAACGCAGTCATCCTCGGGAAGTTCCCACTGAAGCTGGCGCACAGCCTCCACGAAAGGCTGGGACTCCATGTCTCCGACCGTTCCTCCGATTTCAGTAATTACAATGTCGTATTTGCCGCTCTTGCCGAGAAGAAGCATGCGGCGCTTTATCTCATCCGTGATATGAGGCACAATCTGTACGGTCTTGCCGAGATATGCACCTTCACGCTCTTTGTTTATTACCGTGTGATAGATTTTTCCAGTAGTCACATTGTTGGCCTTTGAGGTATGCACTCCGAGGAAACGCTCATAGTGACCGAGGTCAAGGTCAGTCTCGGCCCCGTCCTCCGTAACATAGCACTCTCCGTGCTCATAAGGATTCAATGTACCCGGGTCTATGTTGATGTAAGGGTCAAACTTCTGGATAGTAACCCTCAGGCCTCTTGCCTGAAGAAGTTTTGCAAGGGATGCCGAAATGATGCCTTTACCCAAAGACGAGGCAACGCCGCCTGAAACGAAAACGTATTTTGTGTTCATAAGGAAAAATTTGTTCTCTAACAGGGGCACAAAAGTAGGCAAAAAAAGTGATTTGAAAAAATCTTTATTACCTTTGCACTCGTTTTTGTAAAATCACAAAACGCAGGAGGAAGATGAGTACATATTATATTATAATGAGTTGCATGGCTGTTATGGCAGTCATCGTATTTGTGGCTCTTTTTTATTTCAAGGCCGGATACGGCTATCTGTCATCAGCAAGCTGGGGAAAACAGATAGGCAACAAGACGGCATGGGTCCTTATGGAGTGCCCGGCATTTCTGTTCATGCTTTACTACACTTTGCGTTTTGCGTATTCCGGAAGCGACACAGGAAACTCTCCGGCAGTCCTGTATGTGATGGCCGGACTTTTTCTCCTGCACTATTTCCAGAGATCGTTCATCTTTCCGCTGCTGATGAGGGGTAAAAGCAAAATGCCGATTGCCATAATGCTGATGGGCACTGTCTTCAACGCCATCAATGCCTACCTTATTGCCGGATGGCTTTTCTCGGAAGCGCCTGCCGGAACGTACACAGCCGAGTGGTTCACATCCGCCCAGTTCGTGCTGGGTACCATTGTATTTTTTACCGGGATGGGCATAAACCTGCATTCGGACTATGTAATCCGCCATCTACGCAAACCTGGAGATACAAAGCACTACATCCCGCGCAAGGGATTCTATAAATATGTGACATCTGCAAATTACTTCGGAGAACTTACCGAATGGGCCGGCTATGCCATCCTCACATGGTCACCGGCAGGACTGCTGTTTGCAATATGGACCTTTGCGAATCTCGGCCCACGCGCCAAATCACTGACAGCCAAGTATGAGCAGGAGTTCGGAGATGAATACAGGAATCTGCACAAGAAATACCTCATACCATTTATCTGGTGAGGACACAATATGATTTGTTATGAGTGAATTGTTCGAACCCTATAGAATCGGTCCGTTAGAACTGAAGAACAGAACCGTCAGATCTGCCGCCTTCGAGGCAATGTGCCCCGGAAACAGACCTTCAAAAGAATTGTTTGACTATCATGTGGCCGTAGCACGCGGAGGAATAGGAATGACTACCGTTGCATACGCTGCCGTATGCAGGAGCGGACTCTCTTTCGAAAGTCAGCTGTGGATGAGGGAAGAAATCGTGCCGGAGCTGAAAGCCCTTACTGACGCCATACATGCAGAAGGGGCAAAGGCATCAATCCAGCTGGGGCATTGCGGAAACATGTCTCACCGGAGAATCTGCGGATGCACTCCTCTCGGAGCCAGCCGCGGCTTTAATCTCTACTCCCCTACTTTCGTGCAGAAGATGAACAGGGCTCAGATCGAGGAGGTGGCCAAAGCATACGGAAATGCCGTAAGACTTGCCGTTGAAGCAGGCTTCGATGCCATTGAGCTGCATGCCGGGCATGGTTATCTTATTTCACAGTTCCTGTCCCCATATACAAATCACAGAAGAGATGAATTCGGAGGCAGTCTTGAAAACAGGATGCGCTTCATGCGGCTGTGCGTAAGCGAGGCAGTGAAGGCAGGAAAAGGCAAGGTTGCGATTTTCGCAAAGCTGAATACCCGTGACGGATTCAAGGGGGGCCAGGAAACGGAAGAGCTGATAGAGGTTGCAAAAGAGCTGCGCAATCTCGGTGTGGAGGCTATTGTCCTTTCTGGAGGCTTCGTGAGCAGGCACCCGATGTATGTGATGCGCGGGCAGTTCCCTGTCAGGACCATCGTGCATTATTTTCCTTGGCGCCAGTGGTGGCTTAAGGCCGGAGTCCTGCTGGGAGGTAAAATAGTGGCGCCTACGGTTCCTTTCAAGAAATTGTTTTTCCTTGAAGACGCGCTGAAATTCAGGAAGGCAATGCCGGATTTCCCGTTTGTATATGTGGGAGGAGTCGTTGACCGCAAAGGTGCGGACAGGGTCATTGACCTCGGCTTCCCGCTTCTGCAGATGGGCCGCGCCGTTTTGGAGGATACGGATTTCGTCAATAAGATGCGCAATGACGAGAATCATTGCAGTGCATGCGAGCACAGCAATTTCTGCATAGGCAGAATGTACTCACGCTCCATGCAATGTCACAAGAGCTGTGTGGACATAACCCCGGCACTTGAAAAGGAAGTGCAGCGCATAAATGCACAGAATGACAAGGCCGAGCGCAAGCTCGGATACAAATGACAAAGGCGGAATGACCTGTCGCGCCCTGTTTTTGGGGTGAGGAAAGTCCGGACAGGAAAGGGCACCCTGCTGTGGAAAGCACAGGTGGGAGTAATCTTACGGATGCCGTAACAGAAAATTACCGCCCGCAAGGGTAAGGGTGAAAACGTGAGGCAAGAGCTCACGACGCCGGGCGGCGACGTCCGGCGGGTACGGCACCAGGGCCTGCAAGACCAAATATACTGGCAATGGCCGCAAGGCCTGAGGGGTGGCCCGCCTCTGCCAGGGGGTAGGTTGCGTAGATAAATGGCAGGATAAAACAGAAACCGGCTTACGGTTCCGCCTATTGATCAGGAGGATGACAATGCATGGCCACGAGGCCGGCTGTCATCCTCTTTTTGATGTTCCAGCCCAATGCCTCCCCTCCCCGCCGTGAAGGTTCTGATTCCTTCTTTAGGGCTCACCAGTAAAACCCTGTGTTTGTGATTGACTAATCTCCAGGTATCTTTGTGGTCCACATCAAATTCTTTTGTTATTTCATCTGGCGTTCCGGGTGTGCAATTTCGGAGAAGGACCTGGAACGGTCTCATTTTATAATATATTGAAAATAAACATATTACAATTTCAGGGCGTTCCAGGTGTCACATATAGAAAGCAGACCTGGAACGGACAGATTTTATAACACATTCAAAATAAATACGTTACATTTCCAAGGCGTTCCAGGTCATCCACTTGAAACGCACACCTGGAACGCCTGCTATTTATAATGCACTATCAATCAACCCATTATACTTTCAAGGCGTTCCAGGTCTCATATATAAAGCACAGACCTGGAACGGTATGGTTTTATAAAACATTGATATTTAAAACATTATGATTTTGGAGCGTTCCAGGTCATCCATTTTGAAAGCAGACCTGGAACGGACAGATTTTAGGTTTCTATCAAAAAGTACGTATCCGGTACTTCTTCACAATGATCTTCATATAACGATCTGCCGACTCATATAAAAGTAATGATTTTTCAGTAAACACTATGGGATTGCGTGATTTTCACGTCACTTTTATCGCAGATGCCGAGTGCAAAAAAGCTGTGCAAATATAAATACTGAATATATAGCACATCATTGCTTCACAGATTCCGAGCTTTTTCTTAAATTTGTCAGAATATGGATACACTTGAAAAACACTTGCCTTCTACAGAGAGACATCCGCTTGACCCGTTCCTTCCCGAGGGTGCCAGAATACTTATGCTCGGCAGTTTCCCTCCCAAAAAGGAAAGATGGTCAATGGATTTCTTCTATCCGAACTTTATAAATGACATGTGGCGCATTGTCGGCCATATATTTTTCGGGAACAAGGATTACTTTCTGAAATTTCCAGCCAATGCATCCGGAAACGGGAAAACAGGTACAAAGCCGTCCGGATTCGACAAAGACAGGATTACGGAGTTCTGCACCGGCAAAGGAATCGCGCTCTACGACACAGCGTGCGAAGTGCGCAGACTGAAAGACAACGCATCTGACAAGTTTCTTGAAGTAGTGACACCTTCTGACATTCCTCATCTGCTTTCACTTATACCGGAATGCCGGGCCATTGTCACAACAGGACAGAAAGCCACAGATGTAATTGCCGAAACCTTCGGGTGCAGACAGCCGGCCGTCGGAGGAATGACAGAATTCACTGTGCGGATTCCGGGCACAATGCCGGCGGAAGCAGTGCGCACAATACGCTTCTGGCGCATGCCTTCTTCCTCACGTGCATATCCGATGGCTATGGAAAAGAAAGCGGAATACTACAGGGCAATGTACAGGCATGAAGGCCTGCTTGAAGTCCCTCAGGTGACAACGACAAAATAAACAACAAAATGAAACGTATAATAACTACAATCGCACTTGCGATGGCGGCTTCTGCCGCGCTCCATGCAGATGAAGGCATGTGGCTTCCTTCACTGATTTCCGAACGAATCGGCGACATGCAGTCCAAGGGATTCAGGCTCAGTGCAGAAGATATCTACAGCATCAACCAGGCATCACTGAAAGATGCTGTGGTGCTTTTCGGCCGCGGATGCACAGGAGAACTGATTTCTCCCGAAGGCCTGCTCCTGACAAACCACCACTGCGGATACAGCCAGATCCAGCAGCACAGCAGCGTTGAACACGACTATCTCAAAGACGGTTTCTGGGCCATGAGCCGTGAGGAGGAACTGCCGAACAAAGGCTTGAGTGTAAGTTTTCTTGACAGGATGGAAGACGTAACGGCAGCAGTACTGAAAGGATACTCTCCGGACATGACGGAAGAAGAAAGGGCTGCGATTGTCAAAAGCAATTCAAAAGCCCTGATTGAAGGAGCATCATCCAAGGAACATGGGCTTAGGGCCATAGTTGAGTCACTTTACTACGGCAATCAATATTTTCTGTTTGTATACAGAGAATACAGCGACGTCCGTCTTGTAGGTGCGCCGCCTTCATCAATAGGCAAATTCGGCGGCGACACAGACAACTGGATGTGGCCGAGGCATACCGGAGACTTTTCCATGTTCCGCATATATGCAGACAAAGACAACAACCCGGCAGCCTACTCACAGGACAACGTTCCCTACAGGCCAAAGAAATACTTCAGCATCTCATTAAAAGGCGTCAAGGAAGGAGACTTCACATTCATATACGGCTTTCCTGGGCGTACTCAGGAATATATACATTCAGAAGCAGTCAGATATATCGGTGAAGTATCCGACCCGCACAAAATACGTCTGCGTACCATAAGACTCGGCATACAGAAAAAATATATGGAACAGAGCCAGGACATACGCATCAGGTACTCTTCAAAAAATGCTTCGACTGCCAACGCATGGAAAAAATGGCAGGGTGAGGCAAAAGGACTTGTTAAGATGAGAACTGTCCAGGTCAAGAAAAACTATGAGCAGGCGTTTGAAGAATGGGCAAAAGGCAGCGTATATGAGGGACTCACTGACAGCATGGCACAGCTATACCATGAGCTGGAGCCATACAGCTATGCAGCAGACTATTATGCAGAGACAGTCCGGGCAATTGAACTTACAAACTTTGCCGCAAGCGTTGCAAGCCTGTACAAAGAAGAGGAGTTTCCGGAAGAAAGGCTGCACGAAATTGCCGGAGCCTTCTACAAAGACTATCATCTGCCGCTTGACAAGGAATGTTTCGTTGCAATGATGGAAGAATATGACAGAAATGTTCCTGACGGATTCAAGCCGGAATGGTTCAGGAGCACCGTTTCCGCACATGGAAATGTGCAGGCATTGGCTGATTCAATTTTCGCAAACTCAATTTTCACACAGAAATGCACAGCAGAAAGCCTGCGCGCAGAAGATAAGGAGAGAGTGCTGTCTGACCCGGCATACATCTTCCATGACACTTTCCTGCAGTGGTACAACAGCACAATACGTCCGCACATCATCAATATTGACAGCAGGCTCAGGCTTGCATACCGCAACTACATGCGCGGCCAGATGGAATATGCGGAATCCGTCCATGGCCCGGCAGGAAGGGCAGCCTTCTATCCGGACGCGAATCTGACACTGAGGGTTGCATACGGCCACGTAGGAGGCTACTCCCCTGCAGACGGAGTCATATACAGCCCGTCCTCATCACTTGACGGCATAATACAGAAAGACAATCCTGAGATTTTTGACTACAATATTCCCCAGAAGCTCAGGGAACTGCATGCATGCAAAGACTACGGCAGGTGGTCCGGAGATGATGAAAAGATGCCGGTATGCTTCATTGCAACAAACCATACAACGGGAGGCAACTCCGGAAGCCCCGTAATCAATGCAGACGGGAATCTTGTCGGCATCAATTTTGACCGTGTATGGGAAGGTACAATGAGCGACATAGTATTCGACCCGGAAATATGCCGCAATATTGCACTCGACATACGGTATGTGCTCTTTACCATAGACAAAGTGGCAGGGGCAGGACACCTTCTTGAAGAAATGACTTTTATTGAAAATTAGGATCAGGAAATGGCAAATCTTGAAAACAGGTCTATAGGAGTCTTCATTGACGGAGGATATTTTGCAAAAATCAATGAAGCGCTGCATGATAAATTCAATCTCAACGTCAACATAAAGGCTCTCTTCAGATTCATACCGGAGCTTATCGGCAAATTTGAAGAAATTGACGTCAAAAGGCTTTTCATAACAGAAAGCCATTATTACAGAGGGCGTTACAGAGTCAACGACGCACAAAGCAAGCACCTGCTCTTCTCTGAGCGCAAGTTTGAAGACTCGCTTATAGAGAATGACATAATAATACATTACAAGCACCTGAGGGAAGTGCAGGGCAGCCGCGGAACCACCGTCATAGAAAAAGGGATAGACACCTGGTTCGCCCTTGACACTTACGAAATGACATTATACCGCGACTTTGACTATGTTGTCCTGATAAGCGGTGATGCAGACCATGAAATGCTGGCCAGAAAGCTGAAGGCTCTCAAGACACATGTCATCCTGCTTACCTGGGATCCGGCAGATACCGGGTCGACATCAATGCTGCTAAGTGAAGAAGCATGCACCCATATTGAGATAAAGCAAATGACAGAAAAAGATCCCGGTCTGCTGAAAAGACTGTGCATCCAGATTTGACATAAGAGTCAGGCACAATATCCGCAATGGCACAACGCGTTTCGGGGCCATGACGGCATTTGCGGAAAATGTGCCTGATTTTTTGAATCAAGGCTTCATCGTGCCGTACTTTGGCACAATGAAGCCTTATCTTTGCCTCAGAATTTTAAATCAAACAAGGAGGTACAATATGTGGCTTGCAGTAATTATAGGCGTTTGTCTTTTGGTTGAAGTCCTCAGCCATCTTTCCGGAGAAGAAGTCCAGGACCCTGATATCAAGGACACGGCTGTCTGAATACGGATATATCCTTCGTGCCAAAGCCTCGGTATACAGCCTGTCAGGCATGTACGGCATTCTGCAGCACTTCAGACAAAGTAGGATGCGCATGTATGACGCAACGCATATCATCCAATGAGGCACCGCGGGTTATCATGGCACATGCCTCATGCACAATGTCTGCAGAATGCGGACCTACCAAATGACAGCCGAGAATACGGCCTGACTGATCATCTGCCACTATAAGCTTGCAATACCCGTCCGTCTCTCCCATGGCCACGGCTTTCCCGTTTGCCCTGAAAAACGACTTGAGGCACTTGACAGGCATGCCGGACGCCTTGCACTCCTCTTCTGTCATTCCTACGCTTGCGGCTTCAGGAGAAGTAAACACGGCAGAAGGCATGACAGACAGGTCTATTCCGTTTTTGATGCCCATGATATGGTCCAGGGCCACCATTCCCTGGAATACAGCTGCATGTGCAAGCATCATGAGGCCGTTCACATCTCCGACGGCATAGATATGCGGTATGTTTGTCTGCATGAATTCATTTACACATATTCCTCTGGAATCAAATGCAATTCCCGCATCGGACAAATTAAGAGATGCAGTATTTGCCCTGCGCCCCACAGCCATCAGCACTTTGTCACATACAACCGACTCCTCTTTTCCCTTGCGCACAAAAACCACTTCACAAGCAGAGTCCGCCTTCTGTCCTATGCTCTTGACCTCAGCCTGATTATTTATCACAATTCCTCTTTTTGACAGCAATTGTTTCAGGCGTCTGGCCAGGTCCTGGTCAAAACGCGGCAATATGTCCTTGGCATATTCCAATACAGTAACTTCACTTCCGAAACTGCGGAACACAGAAGCCATTTCAAGACCTATCACACCGCCTCCTATGACGCAAAGCCTGCGCGGAACCTCCTCCAGGTCAAGCATCTCACGTGAAGTAAGCACCTGAGGCAGCTCTGCCCCCGGAACAGGCAGAGAAGCAGAAACCGAACCTGTAGCTATAATTACATAGTCACCGGTAAACTCCTTCACACCTTCCGGAGAGTCCACACAGACGGTATGCATATCCTTGAAATATGCCTTGCCGCGCACGAAGTCAATCATCTTATGTTCCAACAGACTCTCCACTCCGGAACGCAGCTGCCCGACCACGGCATCCTTTCTGAGTTTTACGCTTCTGAAATCAAACTTATAGTCAAGGTCCGATATGCCGAAAGAAGCAGCGGCGGACAATTCGTCAAGCATATTGGCGTTGCGGCAGAATGCCTTTGTAGGTATACAGCCCTCATTCAGGCATGTTCCTCCGGGAAGCCCGGATTCAACAAGAGTAACTTCCACTCCCCTTTTGGCAGCATGCAAAGCTGTCTCATACCCTCCGGGACCGGCTCCGATTATTACTATCTTCATTTTACACTGCAATCAATATAATCACGATATGTAAGCACAGGCTGTCTTGCGGCACGGACTTCATCCAAACGTCCCACAGGCGAAGAATGAGGTGCAGACTTAACCAATTCCGGTTCAGAAGCGGACTCTGCAGCAATTTTCCTCATTACTTCTATAAAGCTGTCCAAAGTCTCCTTTGACTCTGTCTCAGTAGGTTCAATCATGATTGACTGGTGGAACAGAAGAGGGAAATATATCGTAGGAGCATGGAAACCATAGTCCAGAAGCCTCTTCGCCACATCTAAGGTCGTGACACCTGATTCCTGGTCTGCAAGTCCGTCAAACACGAATTCATGCTTGCACACAGAAGATATTGGCAATCTGTAGCAATCCCTGAGAGACTCCTTGATGTAGTTGGCCCCGAGCACGGCAAGCGGCCCGGCCATCCTGACATTCTGCCTTCCCAGCATCAAGATATAGGCGTATGCACGCAGCAGTACACCGAAGTTGCCCATAAACCCGGAAATCCTTCCGCATGCATCAGCGGAATCATCATCAAGCCCGAGCTGCCCGTCTTCGTCCGCGACAATTCTCGGGACAGGCAGATACGGAACCAGATGTGCGGCTACGCCCACAGGCCCGGCTCCAGGTCCACCTCCGCCGTGAGGAGTAGAGAAAGTCTTATGAAGATTGAGGTGCATCACATCAAACCCCATGTCACCCGGCCGCACAACGCCAAGAAGAGGATTCATATTCGCCCCGTCATAATAAAGAAGTCCTCCGCAACCATGCACAAGAGATGCTATTTCCTTTATGTCCTTCTCAAAAAGTCCGAGAGTATTCGGGTTCGTCATCATAATGCCTGCCACAGTCTCATCCAGAAGCGGCCTGAGGTCCTCCACATCCACAAGTCCGTCGGCCCTGGACTTCACCTGCACGACTTCAAGACCACACACGGCTGCAGAAGCAGGATTGGTTCCATGTGCACTGTCAGGTACAATTATTCTGGTACGTCCGTAATCCCCGCGCGCGATATGATAGCTGCGCATTATCATAAGTCCAGTAAGTTCTCCGTGAGCTCCGGCAAAAGGATTCAAAGTGAATTCCGCCATGCCTGTAATTGCGGAAAGAGCCTCAGAAAGTTCCTTATAAAGTCTCAGCACTCCCTGCACAGATGATGCAGGCTGCAAAGGATGCAGACCGGCAAAATCCTGCATGGAAGCAATTTCCTCGCTGATTCTTGGATTATACTTCATAGTACAGCTCCCGAGCGGATAAAATCCGGAATCCACACCGAAGTTCATCTGTGACAAGTTGGTGTAATGCCGTACCACATCCGGTTCACTGACCTGAGGAAGCGCAGGGGCAGCTTTACGTCCAAGACCTTCAGGAAGCTCATCCAACGAAGTCTCCCACCCGTTTGCAGGCAGTGTATATCCTTTCCGTCCTTCCTTTGAAAGTTCGAAAATCAATTTGTCATAATATTTCATACCATCAAAAATTTTGCGGAGACACGGCAAAGGTGCGCCTTATATGTTCCGTAACCTTGTCCAGCTCCTCCCTGCACACTTTCTCCGTGACACAGAAATTAACCAAAGACTCACCGACCTGCACAGCACCGAAGACTCCTATTTCCTCAAGTGCCTTCTGCAGTTTCTCCACAGGCACCGAAGTCCTGAGCGTAAATTCCTTCAGGAACGGTTTTGAAAAGGCATCCGAGAACAGTCCGGTACTGATGAGGGTATCATGCAGATAATGCGCGCCTCCATAAGAAAGCTCATTGACCTCCCTGAGCCCGGAAGGGCCCATGAGTGACATATAGACAGTAACGTACAGAGCCATCAGGGACTGGTTTGAACAGATGTTGCTCGTAGCTTTCTCACGCCGTATATGCTGCTCACGCGCCTGAAGCGTAAGCACGAAAGCCCTTTTTCCGTCCACGTCTTCTGTCGCTCCCACAATCCTTCCCGGCATCTTGCGCACAAATTCTTTCCGGCACGCAAGAAATCCGACATAAGGTCCTCCGAAACAAAGCGGAATGCCGAGACTCTGCGCATCACCGCATACAATGTCAGCCCCCCAGTCACCAGGCGTTCTCAGCACAGCAAGAGAAGACGGGTCAGAATACATCACGAACAGACCCTTGCAGGCATGCACTGCCTCAGCAAAGTCATCAAGTTCCTCAATTATTCCGTAACGGTTAATGCCTGGCACAAGCACTCCGGCCACATCGCCGGCTGCAAGGCTTTCTTTCATGCAGTCAAGAGAAGTCTGTCCTCCGTCACATGAAATCATGCCTGTCTCCACTCCGTGATATCCGGCATAAGTACGTACCACTTCTATAACCTGAGGCAACAGTCCTTCCGAAAGCAGAATCCTCTTTTTTTTCTTGGTTGAGGCCAGCGTCATAAGCATTGCCTCTGCAGCTGAAGTCGGGCCGTCATACATGGATGCATTGGCGCAATCCATTCCCGTAAGCTCAGAAATCATGCTCTGGAATTCAAAGATATATCTGAGGGTACCCTGGGAAACTTCCGGCTGGTACGGAGTATAGGCCGTAAGGAATTCTCCGCGTGAAACAACAGAAGCCACCACGGACGGAGAATAGTGGTCGTATGCACCAAGGCCGCACAGGCTAAGCATTTTCCGGTTCTCTGCGGCAAGCCTGCTGAAATAGCGGCGCACCTCCAGTTCCGACATGGCATCCTTCAGTCCATACTCTTCTCTATACACCACATCTTCAGGCACATCGGAATAAAGTTCCCCGAGGTCCTTCACTCCGATCCGGCCGAGCATACTGCGTATGTCCTCATCCGTATGAGGAAAATATGCGAAAGCCATGGCAGGTCAGGCTTTATTGCACAACTCAATGTAGGCGGCGGCATCCATCAGTTCCTCCACCTCGGAAGGATCGCTAATCTCAACCTTTATGATCCAGTTTCCGAATGCATCGCTGTTCAGCAGTTCAGGTGCATCACAAAGTTCTTCATTGACTTCCACCACAACGCCTGAGACAGGGCTGTAAAGGTCACTTGCAGCCTTGACACTTTCCACTGCACCGAATTCCTCTCCACAGGACAGTTCATCGTCTACATCAGGCATGTCCACATAAGAAATCGCCCCCATCGCCTTCTGAGCAAAATCCGTAATGCCGATGACTGCAATATTGCCTTCCACTTTTACCCATTCGTGAGACTCACTGTAGCGGAGTCCTTCTATTGTCTTTGCCATAATTGTATTATTTTTTATAGTTAGTAGCGTAAAAACGTTTTTTGCATACCGTGCCCGGGAATACCTTTTTGCGTATTCTTATTTCAACAGGAGTCCCAAGTGCCGTGTATTCCTTTTCCACCATGGCAACGCACACACTCCTGTCAGTCGAAATAGACCTGTATCCGGTCGTCACTTCACCAATCTTTACTCCGCCTGACTCAACCGGATATCCGGCACGCGGTATAGCCTTGTCATGCAGTTCGATTCCGACAATCCTGCGCGAAAGCCCGGCCTCTTTCTGTGCAATGAGTGCGCTTCGCCCGATGAATTCTTCTTTGGCATCCACCTTTGCAAACATTCCGAGACCGGCCTCAAGAGGAGTGATGGTCTCGCTCAGTTCATGCCCATACAGAGGAAGCCCAGCCTCAAAACGCAAGGTATCACGGCAGCCAAGACCGCACGGCGCCACTCCGGACTCAAGCAGAACATCCCAGATACGGCATATTGCGTCATGCGTGCCATAAAGTTCAAATCCGTCCTCTCCAGTGTATCCCGTGCGGCTGACTTTCAGATTGTCCCCGTTACGGGTGCAGTCACAGAATGTGTAGAAAGACAAAGCTGCTGCAGACGGAAGACAGAGGACCTCACTCATGAATTTTTCAGCCAAAGGTCCCTGAAGGGCAATCTCGCTCCATGAATCGGAACAATTCCGGACTTCCACGTCATAGCCTTCTGCATTGGCACAGATCCACTCGTAGTCTTTTCCTGCATTGGAAGCATTTACAACGAGGAAATAACTGTCCGGAGCGAACTCTCTGTAGACAAGAAGATCATCCACTGTACCGCCGTCGGGATACAGCATCATTCCATATAGAATACCGCCGCACGGCATCCCGGAAACGTCATTCGTAAAAATGTGATTAACGAATTTCTCCGCGTCCGGACCGGTAACCGTGATCTCTCCCATGTGCGACACGTCAAACATCCCGGCCGCCTTCCTTACGGCATTGTGTTCATCTGTTATTGACGAATACTGGATAGGCATGACAAAGCCTCCGAAAGGACTCATCTGGGCCCCGAGGGCAACATGCCTGTCATACAGTGCGGTCCTGAGGAATTCTTCATTTTCCATATAAAACTTTTTTAGCTATTGGTTATCATTGATTGCCAAGATTTTTACCTTTTATGAAATCCGGAGCAAGGTAGCCGGCCTCGATTTCCTCAATCTTTTTCACATCCTCCTGCGACAGCACCGCATGGCCGCTGCAGAAATGCTTCACAAGCCCCTCCATAAGCTCCTCCATGCAATTTATCCCGGAGGTACCGGACTTGAATTCCTTAAGATTGGCGACACGCTGACGCACTGAACTTATGCCGTGGCGCGCCAGTTTTTCAACAGGAGGCATTATGGCACATTCGAGCGCATTCAAATCAGTGTCATATAAAAGAGTTCCGTGCACAATGCTTTTGTCAGGGAGCATCTGCAGGGCATTCCCGGAAACTTTGCGTCCTTCCACCAGAATGTCATTCCTGCCGGAACGGGACGCATCAAATCCAAGACCGGACAAAAAGGATGTCAGGCTGTGAAGATAATTTTCAAAGGCGCTCTCAGCCCCGCATATACCGGTAACAGCCGAAATCATAAGGTTTCCCCGGTCCGCATAGACACAGCCACCTCCGCTTTTCCTGCGGTACACCTGTACTCCGCGGGCAAGGCAATACTCCATGTTTACCTCCGCCTCCAGAACCTGGTTTCTTCCTATTATTACAGTAG
>CAMWUW010000028.1 GCA_947177525.1 uncultured Bacteroidales bacterium
ATATAATATATTTTACTAACTTTGTCAAGTTTTGCTGTGAAGAGTAAAATGGGCGGAGCATCACTGAGTTTTGTGGAAAGCGTATTGAGTACGGCAATGCGGTATCCATCATGAAGCAGGAGTCTCATGTCCAGATTCGCAGCCATAGGTCTGCATCTTTTGTGTAAGGATGCCTTATGAAATCATAATATAATTTGGAATGACAAGGAACCATAGTGTTATATATTCCGGCATTTTGCTGACAATCGCTTTGCTGGCTGTATTGGGAGCCTCTGATTTGAGGGCACAGGGCAGGACGGCTTCTGAAGTTACAATATCAGGAAAGATAATAGATGCAGCAGATGGGTATCCTCTGATAGGAGTCAGTGTCATGGCTGACGGGAAAGGTGCGTTTACGGATATTGACGGAAAATACGAATTGAAGCTTCCTGCCGGTAAGTGTACCGTAACCTTTTCATATATAGGATATAAAAATGTCGTAAAGGAATTTACCGGAAAGAACACTTCTGCATTTTCAAGAATAGTCATGGAGTCAAGCGCGACAGAACTGGCCGATGTCGTTGTGACCGGTGTCTACGAAAGAAAAAAAGAAAGTTTCACAGGATCTTCTGCAACATTCAAGGGAGATGAACTGAAGTCCCTGGGATCGCAGAATGTCCTGCAGGGACTGAAGACGCTTGACCCTTCATTCAAGATAATGGAAAGCAATCTCTTCGGCTCCAATCCTAATATGATGCCTGACATTGAGATCCGCGGAAAGACCAGTGTCATGGGCCTGAAGGAAGAGTACGGCTCCGATCCGAACCAGCCTTTGTTCATTTTGGACGGTTTCGAGACTGATATCGAGACTGTCATGAATCTGAACAGCAACCGTATCGCTTCTGTCACCATATTGAAAGATGCTGCCTCAACTGCAATTTACGGTTCCAAGGCATCCAATGGTGTCGTTGTCATCGAGACAAAGGCTCCGGCAAGAGGACGTCTGCAGATTTCCTACAAGGGAGACTTCGGACTTTCACTTGCAGACCTTTCCGACTATAACCTGATGAACTCTTCGGAAAAACTGCAGTTCGAGACCATGGCCGGGGTCTACCGTGACAATACCGGCGACCCTTTCAAGCAGATTATCCTTGACAATCTCAGGAACGAACGTCTGAAGAACATCAGCATGGGAGTTGACACCTATTGGCTTAGCGAACCTATACGCACCGGATTCACAAACAAGCACAATGTATATGTGGAGGGCGGCGAGGACAAGATACGTTACGGCATCGGGCTGAGCTATGGCGGAGTGCAGGGCGTTATGAAAGGCTCGGAAAGGAATACAATAGAAGGTAACATCGACCTCATATACAGGACAGGAAAATTCCAGTTCAGCAATAAACTTACAATCAATAGCTTGAGTACTGCCAATCCTATTGTTTCATTTGAGGAATATGCGAATGCCAATCCTTATTACATGAAATATGGAGTTGGGGGGGGCATAGAGAAATACCTTTACTATCCTTCAGAGAATATTGATGACTATCCCGTCTCCAATCCGCTGTGGAATGCACATCTGAACAATTATGACAAGACGGCAGGATTCGGATTCACCAATAACTTCATTTTCGAGTGGTTCATACTGAAAGAACTGCGCTTCAGGGCAAAGTTCGGAATAAAGAAAAATGATGAAAATCAGCAGGTAAGACTCTCGCCGGAACATACTCAGTTTGATGATGTAGGAGAAACGGAGAAGGGCCTGTATACGCACACGCTTACAAAAGACTTCGCCTACGAAGGAGACTTTGCGCTTACCTATGGTAAGCTGTTTGCTGAAAAGCACATGGTGAATGCCGTGGGAGGATTCAACTTCAGCAATCAGAAATACCTTGACTACAGCTATTCGGCCACAGGCTTTACGGAGGACCAGTTCGATGCTCCGTCATTTGCCAACGGCTATCCGGAAGGCGGCTCTCCTGAATATAAGGAAACACATAAGAGGGCAGTCAGCTTCTATCTTAACGGCGGCTATTCTTATGATGAAAGGTACTTGCTTGATGTGAACTACCGTCTTGACGGTGCATCCATGTTCGGGGCGGAGAACCGTTTCAGGAACACATGGTCCGTCGGATTGGGATGGAATATACATAAGGAAAAATTCCTTTCAGACAGGACTGATTTCTTTCAGATGCTGAAGCTCAGGGCATCTGCCGGAAATCCCGGCAACCAGAATTTCTCCGCCTACCGTGCATTTTCCACATACAAGTTCAACGGGTGGATGACCAATGTATTCGGTGCCGGAGTGATTGTGAAGACCCTTGGAAACAAAGGACTTGCATGGCAGGAAACAATCAACTATGATGCTGGTGCTGATATTACATTCTGGGGCAGCCGCATAAATCTTACATTCGATTATTTCTGGAAAAATACGGACCCTCTGCTTGCAATCATATCCACAAAAGGATCAATGGGAGTGACTACCATTGCGATGAATGCAGGCTGTCAGAAAACTGACGGCTGGGAGGCCACATTCAAGATTTCTCCTGTATACAGGCCTTCTGAGGGCATCAACTGGAACATCAGCCTGAATGCCACGAGCTCAAAATCCAGATATGCCAATATCGGCAATGCATTCAATTCCCTGAACGAAAGCGGGAAGACATCGCTTGTCGGAACAACGAGATATTACGACGGAGGAAGCCCTACTGCAATATGGGCAGTGCGTTCCGCAGGCATTGACCCGGCTACAGGAAAAGAACTTTTCATAAAGAAGGACGGTACTTATTCATTTACATACGATGTGGATGACGAGGTGGTTGTCGGTGATACGCAGCCTAAGGTGGAAGGAGTGCTGGGAACAACGCTTTATTATAAAGGATTTTCCGTCGGATGCTATTTCAGGTACAGCCTCGGAGGACAGATCTTCAATTCATCCCTGTTCCGCAAAGTCGAAAACATCGGCACGGAAGAAGTCTACAATAACCAGGACAAGAGGGCTCTGTACGACAGATGGTCTCCAGACCATAGGGAGGCATACTTCAAGGGAATCTCAATGGTCCAGAAGACAGACAAATCCTCTCGCTTTGTAATGGACGAGAACACATTGACAGGCGAGTCATTCAATATAGGATATGAATTCCCGGACCGCATGATAAGAAAGCTGCACATTTCTGCCCTGTCGCTGCAGATGAGCCTGAATGACATCTTCCGTATTTCTTCTGTACGTGTTGAAAGAGGTATAGATTATCCTTTTGCAAGAAATGTCTCATTTTCTATAGGTGTGACCTTCTGATAATTTTTAGCTTATATGACAAAGAGAACAATATATACGATAATTCTGACATTGCTGCCGCTCTGTTTTTGCGGATGCGGCAAGTGGCTGGACATCAAGCCATACGATGAGATGGCTGAGGGGGACCTCCTTTCTACGGAGAACGGATTCATCAGGCTTCTCAACGGAATCTACATTGAATTGAATGCGGAAGCCCTGTATGGAGGCGCGCTGACAGTGGAGATGGTTGAAATCATGGGAGGTGCCTATGCGATAGGGACTGACAACGCCGTGTGGGGCAACTTTTCGGACCTCTCCGAATACAAGTATGGCACGGACTACTGGAGACAGCGTTTCAGCAGTACCTGGAACAAGGCTTACGCAATGATTCTGAACTGCAACCTTCTTCTGGAAAACATAGACAAAGAGGAAAAGCAGCACCTTTTCAGCGGTGATAACCGCAATATAATAAAAGGTGAGGCCCTCGCCCTTAGGGCAATGCTGCACTTCGACATGCTGAGGATGTTCGGTCCTGTATATTCAAACAGCCCGGAATCTTTGAGCATACCATATTATATGGCATATACAACAACTCCTGAGGCTCTGCTGCCGGCATCTGAGGTTGCAGGCAAGATTGTCACCGATCTCAAAAATGCACGTATCCTGCTTTCCTCTGACCCAGTCAGGACAGAAGGGACGAGAATGGAGGCTCCGGCAGACGGAACTTCAAATTTCCTGTATTACAGGAGTCTGCGCCTGAATTATTATGCTGTAACCGGCCTGCTGGCACGTGCCAGTCTGTATTTTGGCGACAAGGCGAGTGCATTTGCCTATGCCTCGGAAGTCATAGGGACATCCGCTTCCGGCATCTTCCCTTTTGTTGACCGTACCTTGGTGACCGGCTCGCCTGATGATCCGGACCGTATATTTTCTTCGGAAGTCATTTTCGCACTTTCACATGCGAGGCGAAACGAAATTTTCAAAAACTATTTCGATCCGAGCAGGATGCCGAACTATGTGTTCCGCATGAACAACGACGTATTTTCCCGGCTCATCTACGGAGGGTCGCTGACCGGAGGAAGCCAGGACGACTACAGATGCAGGGCAAATTGGATTGCAAGCGGTACAAACAGGTATTTCTACAAATATTCAGATATGGTGGAGACCGGAAATATCCGCAATACTATGATACCTCTGGTCAGACTTGGGGAAATGTATCTGATTGCTGCCGAAAGCCAGTCGGAAAATCTCGGCAATGGACTTCAGTATGTAAATACCCTGAGAAGCAAGAGAGGTGTCAGCAGCCTTCCGTCCCTGACGAGAGAACTTCTGCAGTATGAATATATACGTGAACTCTATGGTGAGGGCCAGCTGTTCTTTATGTACAAAAGGATGTTTGCCCCTATCCTGAAGTCGGCGACAGGAAACGATCCGCAGCCGAGCAATGAGATATTTGTAGTACCTCTTCCGGATACAGAAACCCAGAACTGATGAAGACAAAAATACAATACATATCATTTATCACGCTTCTCCTGGCAATGATTTCATGCACGGAGCAGCAGCCGCGCCTGTTTGAGGATATAAGCGGCGTTTATTTCAACAACCGCAGCGGAGGACTGGCTACTGACAGCACGTCCGTGACATTTGTATATGAAAGCGGAACAGAACTGGAACTGCCGGTGACGGTGCAGCTTCTTGGCCGTCCGGCATCATACGGCAGGAATGTCCGCATCTCCGTAACTTCAGAAAATGCTGAAGAAGGGGTTGACTACCGTTTGCCGGATACAGCCGTGCTGCCTGAAGGTGAAGTCAGTTTTGAATACAAGGTGACTCTTCTCAGGACAGACGCCCTGAAAAGTTACAGCAAGACCCTGAAGCTTGAACTTCATGCAAACGATAATTTTACTCTGCCGGTTTCAACGCTGGAGCAGACTTCCGGGAGCATATCAATGACAACATTCGTCATTGAATTCTCCGACATGTTCACTGCACCTCCGTCTGCATGGAGCACAAGCATATTGGGTGAATTTACACAGCAGAAATTTGAACTTATATGCAAGGTCCTGTCAATAGACCCGGCATCATTCAACAATGCTGAAGAGATGACGCTTGCGAAACAGGCATATATCTTCCTGGAAATGACAGATTACATCAAGAATGAACTTGCCAAGATGGAGGCCGGGCAGGACTATGACCATGACATCATAGACAAGTCAACCGGACTTCCTGTGGCTTTCCCTACAGAATAAGGCTTATAATGACTATGGACAGATATTTATTTGCAGCAATTGCCGCAGTTCTTCTGGCAGCGTCATGCTCCGGTGATCTGGGCAACTATACATACCGGGAACTGGATGCCCCCTCTGTGTCAGGCATAAGCGGGAGCATAAGTGTGCTTACCCAGGAGAGACTGAAGATTTCTCCTGTAATTGAAAACGGGCTCGGACCTGATGAGTACGAGTATGAATGGAAAGTAATTGACAGGAACATCGACATGGCTGTCACAGTGATAGGCACGGAACGTGACCTTGACTATCTTGTTACCCTTCCTCCGGCAGAATATACGCTTTATTACAAGATTACCGAAAAAGAGTCCGGGGTCTACTGGATGACGGAGTATGACCTGACTGTAAATTCTTCCATGACCCTCGGATGGATGGTGCTGTGTTCTGACAACGGCAATGCAAGGCTTGACTTTGTGTCGGATGTGACCGGACTGACATATATTGATGTGCTTAAGGACAACCGTGACATGCCTAAGTTCGGAGGACCGAGAAAAATACATTGGCAGGATTCAATGTCTGATGTGAATTCTCCTTATTATATGTTTACGGATGACGGTGCAACGAGGCTCGGGAAGGACTCTTTCGAATGGGAAAAGGAATATTCCATGATGTATGAGATGGCCACAATGCAGAATGTCACTCCGTATTCAATGGTCTCTGCCGGATTCGGAAAAATGTTCGTGAGCGGTACGGATGCCTATTATTGCGAGACAATGGGAATTGCCGGACTGTTCGGAAGCCCTGTGAACAAAGGATTCCGTGTAGCTCCGTATGTCGGTGCAAATGTTTCCGGTGTCCAATATGCAGCTGTGTATATGCTTTATGATATAGACAACAGGAAGTTCATGGCATATTGTCCTCTGCTCATGAAAAATGACCTTGGTGCACAGAACCCTCTTGCGGAAATGGATGAGATGGGACTTATTGCCGAAGGGCTGGCAAAAGAGGGGGAAGCGAGTGTAGTCGGAACGGCTTTCTCCAAATATCCTGAAGGGTATGACCTTGTATACATGGAAAATACATTGTATGATCCCGGCAACGGAAAGATGGGGCTGACCTATTCTGTCCTTGCCGAGGGGGACAGAAGATATGTGTACGGTATACAGCTCGGTGACATGCTCCGCTTTGCGGACTGTACGTATGTGCTCGGAAAAGCCTACTATGGTGACGTGTCGGGATGTTACGGAATCACAGATGAAAAGGCAATCTTTGCATTCAGCTCTCTCAAAGGCTATGTGTATTATGCCGTAGGGGACACTGTCTATTGTGCCGACCTGAATGCCGATCCAATACAGGGAGTTCCGGTGATAAGGCTGGCGGGGGAGAACATTACTCTCTTGAAATTCAATCTATATAAGAGGCCTTCCAACAGTCTGCGGAGCTATGATCTTGTAGTTGGCTCTGAGAAGGGCGGTTCCGGAACACTCCGGATTTATGAGGGGTATGAGTCTGACGGTGATTTTTCAGGTGTCGTGCCTGTTGTATACAGCGGTTTTGCATCCATTGTTGACGCGACCTACAAAGAACGTATAAATTAACATCTTACATAATGAAAAGATATCTTATAATATTGGCGTTGTTCCTTATTGCGGCATGCAAGCCTGCGACTAAGGAGATTGAAATTGAGATTGATGCAAAGAATCCGTCCGAAAAGATGGTGATGCTTGTCTATCACAAGACACTTGCACCTGTCAATCTCGATGACTCCGGATATGGAAAACTGACAATAAGCGGCATGGATGCCGTCTATGCAAAAGTTTTCTATGGCATGGCCAGCAAGAACATATACCTTGAGAACGGAGACAAGGTCAAGATCACATTTGATGCAGATGATTTTGCAGGGACATTCAAGTTTGAGGGTGACAAGGCTCCTGCCGTGGAGTACCTCAATTCTGTGGCCCTGGCTGAATTTCCGCAGGAGAAATTCGCATTGCCGCTGGATGAATTCCAGTCCATGCTCAGCGGAATGGAAGGCAATGCCATAAAGATTCTGGATGCCCATGACCTGCGCGGTACCGGAAAATTCAGGAAAATGGAAAAGGGCAGGATTAAGTATTCATACGCATGTCCGCTTCTTGTATACCCGGTCGGTCATGAACTGGTTGCACAGGAACATTTCGAAGCAGATGACGCATATTATGAGCTAATCCGCAGCTATGCGGTTGAAGACAAGGATCTCGTTGACATAGACCAGTACAGGGAATTCATGGCAGAAGCTGCCCATCAGCTTGATGCAGACGGAAGGGACATAAAGAAAATGTATCCTAAGACGGTTGCATGCCTGCGTTATATTGCGGACAACAGCAAAAACCAGAAATTCAGGGAAAACATGATTCATCATGTTGCTGCACCATATATTGAGATATACGGAACAGATGACATCCAGGAATTGTCCAGCATCTATATGACATACGTAAAGGATACTGTCCTTGTGTCAGATTTCAGGCAGAAATGCGAAAACTGGGATTTTTCGAAGCCTGGAAAAAAGGCCCCGGAGTTCACTGCTGTCGACATCAATGGCAAGAAGCATCACCTGAGGGAATTCCGCGGCAAATATGTCTACATTGACATCTGGGCAACATGGTGCGCACCATGCAAGGCAGAACTTCCGTATCTGAAGGAACTTGAGGAAAAATTCAGGGACAGGAACATCGTTTTCCTCGGCCTGTCGGTTGACAGGGATAAGGAAAAATGGGAAGAAAAGGTGAAGGGAGGCGAACTTTGCGGAGTGCAGCTTTATCTCGGACAGGAAAGCGATTTCCAGAAGAAATTCAAGATCAGCGGCATACCTCGCTTCATACTTCTTGACATGGATGGCAGGGTCGTGAACGCAGATATGACACGTCCGTCTGCAGATGTGACTGCAGCTTCACTTGAAAAATTGGAAAATATATAAAACACTTTAAACAATTTAGTTATGAAAAAAATCTTTTATTTGTTCGCGGCCGCATGCCTGCTGATGTCATGCAATGATTCGAACCAGACAGGAAAAGGCGTGGAACCGACAGGTCTTGGTGTACAGGCTGAAGGTACTGCAGGTGCAAAAGTTACTGTCGTAGGAAAGGACATAGCATCTGATGCAAAATTCTATCTTGCCGGCCAGGACAGCAATGCTGAGCTTGAGGCTGAGATTCTTGCAAGCGGAGCGGAGGTGACACTTCCATACACGCTTGGCGAATTCACTCTTTCCGTTGAGCAGGGCGGCTCTTCTTATAACGTAGGAAAAATCAGGGTGGCAGTGACAGGAATCGTTCTTCCTGACAATGCTGAAATAGGGGAGAAAATCGTAATCACAGCCAATGGATTTGCTGATGATGCAGCAATCTTCATCGGCTCTGAGGATGCACAGGCAACATTCAATGCAAGCGGATGTGAACTTGTTGTTCCTGCAACTGTTTCAGCAGGAGAGAACGCTGTGACTGTAAAGCAGAAAGGAACTGAGCAGGAGCTCGGCAAAATCAATGTCACGGAAGCCGTAGCCAAAAAGAACCTTACAGGTTTTTCCATTTCAATGATGGGAAATGCCATCGTAAGTTTTTCTGCATCATACGATGATGCCGGCAACCCTGTATCATTTGATTCTTACTCAATAAAGGCTGATGGCAGCAAATATACTTTTACTGGGGATGATCTCAGCTGGACTTTCACTGTCGAGAATGGCAGAGTTGCAGGCCTTAACCTTGCAGGAAAGGACTATAAATGGGAGTATGACGAGGACGGGCATCTTGTCAAATTCCATGTGGATGATTATTATCCATACACTATTGAATATGACAATGAAGGAAATTCCGTACTTGGCATATATGAGAAAAAGGATCTTCTCTGCGAACCTAACCATATAGACCTTGCCAATGCGCTTGCAATGGTGATGACAATTGAGGAAAACAAGGCAATATATTATTCTGCCGTAATGTTCGGATGGGCAGGAAAGCCTTCGACCAACCTTCCGTCTCACTTCGCTATGGATGAGGAAACTAAGTATGAATATGCGTATGACACTGATGCTGACGGTTTTGTCAAAAATGTCGCAGACGAAATGGGATTCTTCCAGATAACCTGTACTTATTAGCAGAAAACGGCCGGATTCCAGCACATGGATCCGGACCGCATTGATGAACGGGGCTGACTAAAGCGTATTGGTCATGCCCCGTTTTTCATTTTTCTTCTTTCGTCGCGGATTTGCCGGAAACCATCCCTTTTCAACGCGCTTTTCTTGATCAATGACTTCCTTGATTGACCAGAAGCATGAAAAAGCCGTCACACCTGCTATCGTAGACCATATAAAGTCATATAAGAAAAGTGACAGCGCTGAAAACGCAATTCCTGCCAGCAGGAAAGCCCACCAGCATGATTTCCCGAACCAGTACTCGGCCTTGATTACGATAGGGTGAAATATCCCTATTATAAGAAAAGTCGCCAGTCCTGCTATAATTCCTACAAAATTCATATCGTTATATTTTAAATTCTAAATACCTGACTGCTGAGGCCCTCCGCAGCCGCAGTTGCTGCATTTGTGGGCACAATCTTCAAATTCAAGAGTCGAATGGGCAATGCCTGCTTCTCCCAGAAGCTTTTTCAGCCTCTCCTTTACTTCTGTCATTACGGATGCGTCATGGATGACAATGTGTGCCGTAATTGCATATTCTGTTGTACTTATTGCCCATATATGTACATGATGAACCTCCTCGACTCCTCTCTCTGCATTCATCATTGCCGTTATTTCATTGACATCAAACTGCTCCGGAGCAGCATCCAGCGCAAGCCTTACGCTGTCCTTGAGCAGACTCCATGTTGACACCAGGATGACAATTGCTATGACAATCCCGACTATAGGGTCAATTATTGACCAGCCTGTAAATCTGATTGCTATTCCTGAAATTATTACTCCTGCAGATACGAGGGTGTCGGCGAGCATGTGCATATATGTGGCCTTGATATTCAGGTCTTTCCCCTTGTCCTTGGTGAAGAGCCATGTCGTGAATCCGTTTATCAGGACTCCGATGCCGGCAACTATTATTATCCAGTCGCCTTTGATTTCCTCGGGCTCAATGATTTTGCTTATGCTTTCTGCAATTATGACTGTTACTGCTATGAGGAGGATTACTGCATTGGCCACGGAAACCAGTATCGTGGATTTCTTGTATCCGTATGTATATCTGCTGCTTGTCTGCCTTGTCGCGAGAATGCATGCCGTCAGGGCAAGTGCCATGCTTGCCACATCACTCAGATTGTGCCCTGCGTCCGAAATCAGGCCTACGGAGTTTGAAAGATAGCCGCACAGGAATTCTGCAGCCACGAAAAGCAGGTTCAGCCCAATTCCCCATTTGAAAGCCCTGCCGGCTGTGATGCTTATATTATGGTGATGCCCGTGTCCTTTGCCTTCTTTTCCGGTTCCGGCGGCATGGCTGTGACTTTTATCATGAATGTGTCCCATAATTGTCCGTTATTATATTATCCTAAAGCTACATCCAGTGCCATCATAAGGGAAAATCCGGCGGCGAACATTATGGTGCCCACATTTGAATGTTTCCCGGCCGTCATCTCCGGTATCAGTTCCTCAACTACGACATACAGCATTGCGCCTGCTGCAAAACTGAGCATATATGGCATTGACGGAATCAGATATGATGCAAGGATTATTGTCAATACAGATCCGGCCGGCTCCACTATGCCTGACAGTGTGCCGTATATGAATGCCTTGTTTCTTGACATGCCTTCAGCCCTCAGCGGCATTGACACAATTGCCCCTTCAGGGAAATTCTGTATTGCTATACCGATTGAAAGTGCAAGTGCTCCGGCCATTGTCATGGCAGTGTTTCCGTTTATCCAGCCTGCATAGGTCACGCCTACTGCCATTCCCTCCGGAATATTGTGCAGTGTAACTGCAAGAATCAGCTTTGTCGTGCGCTTGAGCTTGCTCTCAGGACCTTCCGCTTCAGTCCCGTGATTGTGGAGGTGCGGTATTATATGGTCCAGCAGGAGAAGGAAAAGTATTCCGGCCCAGAATCCGGCCGCTGCCGGTACAAAAGAATATTTACCCATTTCAGCTGCCTGTTCCATTGCCGGGATGAGCAGGCTCCAGACTGAGGCTGCGACCATTACACCGGCTGCAAAGCCAGACAAGGCCCTCTCTGTCATGGGACTTATGCTGTCTTTCATGAAATAAACGCAGGCGGCCCCGAGGGCAGTCCCGAGGAACGGTATCAATATTATCCAGAAATCTGTCATTACAATTTTTGTCTGTTCTGCTATGGCCGGCAGGACTTTGCAAAGACCAAACCAAAATTCAAAGTTAGAAAACTATTTGAATCTCTTGTCCGGAATGTAAAAATAATGTACATTTACAACCTGAACAGAAAAACTGCGTATTTCGGGCAGATTCGGTATGGAATCTGTACCTGCAGCAGACTGGAATTTCCGTATGAAAATATTGTGATGAACTGTAATTTGAATACATACTGGTGGCGCCGCTTGCAACTTTCGAGTCGTAAGTAGAGGCCTCTTGTATCATTATATTACCGGAATTGAGGACCTGTCGTACTTACGGCAGGTCCTTTTTTCATGCAGAATGCCGGTTTATGCACAGGATGGTGCAGTGTCGGATTTTTCCGGACGGAACCGTTGTACGGAAAGTTTAAGACAATTAGCCGGGCGCAAGGGCAAGTTTACTTGTCTCTGCCCAGGCGCAAGTGGTTGTGAACACAGTTTAAATATTAGTAAAATGGCAAATTACAATGTAAGCCCTGAAGGCTACTATGGCGAATTCGGCGGAGCATACGTCCCTGAGACTCTGCGCAAATGCATAGATGAACTGAAAGACAATTATCTTAAGGTTCTGGAAAGTGAATCATTCCGGAAGGAATATCTGAGCCTGCTGCAGGATTATGTGGGACGTCCGTCACCTCTGTATTTCGCAAAGAGGCTCAGCGAAAAATACGGGGCCAGGATTTATTTGAAAAGGGAAGACCTCAATCATACAGGTGCCCATAAGATAAACAATACGGTAGGTCAGATTCTCTTGGCACGCCACATGGGGAAGACGCGCATAATAGCAGAGACCGGTGCAGGGCAGCATGGAGTTGCGACAGCAACAGTCTGCGCACTCATGAATATGGAATGTGTTGTGTATATGGGGCAGACAGACGTCGAGAGGCAGCATGTCAATGTCGAGAAAATGAAGATGCTCGGAGCCTCTGTGCATCCCGTTACGTCAGGCAACATGACGCTGAAGGACGCTGTAAGTGAGGCTATAAATGACTGGTGCTCCAATTCTGACAATACTTTTTATATAATAGGAAGTGCAGTAGGGCCTCATCCGTATCCGGATATGGTGGCGCGTCTGCAGAGCATTATCAGCGAAGAGATACGCGGGCAGCTGCCGGACAAGACCGGGCGTGACTACCCCGATTATCTTATAGCATGCATCGGGGGCGGAAGCAATGCCGCCGGTACGATATACCATTATCTGGAAGATGAAAAGGTCAGGATTGTGCTGGCAGAGGCCGGAGGGCTTGGGGCCGGCAGCGGAATGACGGCAGCTACAATACAGAGCGGAAAGCCTGGCATAATACACGGCAGCCGCACGCTTGTCCTGCAGACGGAAGACGGGGACGTTATGGAGCCTTATTCAATATCTGCCGGACTGGACTATCCCGGGATAGGGCCTCTGTATGCCCATCTTGCATCAATCGGACGTGTGGACGTAATGGCCATAAATGATGACGAGGCCCTTCGTGCAGCCTACGAACTGACGCGCCTGGAGGGGATAATCCCGGCCCTGGAATCGTCCCATGCCCTCGGAGTGCTGGGGAAAATGCAGTTCAGGCCGTCCGATGTAGTTGTTCTGACTGTAAGCGGCCGCGGCGACAAAGACATCGAGACTTATCTAAACAATATGGACCGGTATGCCTGAGACGGAACCGGTGCAGTAGGGCCTGCCGCATTGCCTATGAATGGCTACAGGGCTGATGTAGGCAGGCTTCCGGACTGCGTTTCATTTTGTTTTCGGTATGAAATGGGAGAAATGCCGGTCCTTTGCTTGAAGAAACGCCCGAGATGTGACTGGTCCGGAAAATTCAGACGGTCAGAAATCTGCTGCAGTGTCAGTTCCGAGAAGGTCAGCAGAATCTTTATTTCCTGTATAAGGTATGAGGCTATTGTCTGTTTCGGAGATTCATTTGCCACGGCTGAAGTTACTGCTGCAAGATATCTGGTCGTTATGCACAGCTTGTCTGCATAAAAGGCGACATCATGATGCTGCATGCCGTGTTCATATATCAGAGTCATGAATTCATTGTATAGCTCCTCGGCCCTATTTGCCGATATCCCCTTGCTGCCTGTCAGCTCATATTTCTGTATTTTGTCATAGACATGAAGGAGAAAGCTGCGCAGGATATTTGTCGCTATATTTATCCTGTACTTGTTGCGCTTGTCCTTGTAGGTCAATTCAAGCAGAGACATATAGGCATGAGTCGTAATCTCGGTGTTATTGCTGTGCCTGTATACGGGCGTATGGAAAATATGGCTGAAAAAGTCCTGTGAAAATTTCCTTGAAGCCAGTGACAGCATATCTTCGGAGAAACAGAATATTGTAATGCGAAGGTCATTGCTGCATTCAGAGAAGAATATTCTCTTTTCCGGCAGGATGAGGCATTCGCAGTCTTCCGTCAGATTGTAGATTTCTGTGTCTATATAAATCTTGCATGTGCCTTGGGTGCATATAAGGATTGCTCCTCCTTTCGTTCTGAAAGGAGCTCCTGTATATATATCCGGTCCGGCTTCCCTTATTATGAACTGATTGTCTCCAGAGAATACCGGTTCTGACAAATCTGCAATACCACTCATAACTTTGCAAATATACAAACCTCCTTGGTTTCCTATATAGTTGGTTCCGATTTTGGTCAAAATTCATCGTTTTTGGGTGTTCCTGTCCTGGACCTTATGCGTTACTTTTGTGCCCTGAAATTTGAAGAAATTATGAACAGAAGTGTATTTAAAGCGGCAGCGGCCATGTCTGCCGGAATTATTCTGCTGTCATGCGGACAGCAGTCCGGAACAGAAACCGGAAACAGCAACGTCTATGGGACAATCAGTGTGGCAACCAAAAATATCGTATTGTCGGACAGCTATCCTGCATCAATCCAGGGACGCCAGGACATCGCCATCTATCCTCAGGTGTCCGGAACAATATCAAAGGTATGCGTGACCGAGGGACAGAAAGTCTGCAAGGGGCAGTCTCTATTCGTCATAGACCAGGTGCCATTCAAGGCGGCCCTCCAGATGGCACAGGCCAATGTCGAGGCAGCCGAGGCAGGTGTTGCCACTGCACAGCTCGTGTATGACAGCCGCAAGGCACTCCGTGAGAAGGATGTGATTTCCGATTATGACCTCCAGACAAGCTGCAACCAGCTGCTGACTGCAAAGGCTCAGCTTGCGCAGGCGCAGGCCCAGGAAGTCACTGCACAGAACAACATGACATACACAATGGTGCTCAGCCCTGCCGACGGTGTCATCGGTACGCTTCCTTACCGTGAGGGTGCGCTTGTAGCTCCCTCTCTTCCGCAGCCGCTGACAACAGTGTCGGACAATTCCCGTATGTATGTGTATTTCTCGCTCACGGAGAACAAACTGCTGGACATGACATGCGAATACGGAAGCATGGATGAAGCCCTTGCCTCCTTTCCGAAAGTGCAGCTCAGGCTAAGCAACGGTGCAATATACAAAGAGGAGGGAAAGGTCGAGAGCATAAGCGGTGTGATAGACCGCAGCACAGGAACGGCATCTGTGCGCGCTGTGTTCCCAAACAACGGAGGAATCCTCCACAGCGGCGCATCCGGAACCGTAGTGCTTCCGCGCATTATTGAAAATGCAGTCGTGATACCTTGTACGGCTACATTTGAGATGCAGGATCTTGTCTTTGCCTACAGGATAGTTGACGGAAAGACACAGGCTTCACGCCTTTCTGTATTTCTCTCTGACGATGGAAAGGAATATGTGGTCGCTTCGGGCCTGTCGGCCGGTGACGTCATACTTGCCGAGGGTGTCGGAATGGTACGTGAGGGACAGGCTGTCCGGACAACAGATTCGGCTGCAGAATAATCAGGGAGGATAATCATGACGCTAAAGACATTCATAGAACGCCCGATCCTTTCGGCCGTCATATCAATAGTTATCCTGCTGGCCGGAATAATCGGCCTTGCGACATTGCCTGTCGAGCAGTATCCGAACATTGCCCCTCCTACGGTGATGGTGATGACTTCATATCCGGGGGCAAGTGCCGAGACAATACAGAAATCCGTGATTGCCCCTCTTGAGGAGTCCATCAACGGTGTGGAGAACATGGACTATATGACTTCATCTTCAACCAACACGGGAGAAGTCCGCATCAATATATATTTCCGTCAGGGCACGGACCCGGACATGGCCACTGTCAATGTCAACAACCGTGTGACGATGGCTGCCGGACTCCTTCCCGCAGAGGTCAACCAGGTGGGAGTCACCGTTGTGAAGCGGCAGAGCAGTATGCTGAAGATTGTGGCTCTGCACAGCCCCGGCGGCACGTATGATACAAAGTTTCTTGCGAACTACATGAAGCTGAACATCGAGCCGCAGATCAAGAGGATCAAGGGTGTTGGAGATGTTGTGCTGCTGTCTGACCAGTACAGTATGCGCATCTGGTTCAACCCGGCATCCATGGCACAATACTGCCTGATTCCTTCTGATATTGCAGGAATCCTTGCTGAGCAGAATATCGAGGCCGCAACAGGAGCGTTCGGCGAGAATTCCGGTTCGACATACGAATATGTAATGAAATACCGGGGACGCAAGATGACGGCTGAAGAGTTCGGCGACATTGTCATCTCTGCCAAAGAAAGCGGCGAGGTCCTCCGCCTCAGGGATGTTGCAAGAGTTGAGCTGGGAATACAGTCGTACGGATACATCTCCAAGACGGACGGTCATCCGGGAATCCAGTCCATGATTTTCCAGACTGCCGGATCCAATGCGACGGAAGTAGTGAATGAGATTGACGCATTGCTTGCAGAAGCCGCCGCGGAACTTCCGGACGATGTCGAGATATCAACCCTGATGAGTGTCAACGACTTCCTGCTGGCCTCCATAAATGAGGTCTTCAAGTCTCTGATTATAGCTTTCATACTTGTAATCCTTGTCGTGTACTTTTTCCTCCAGGACATCAGGGCCACGCTTATACCTTCGATATCGATTGTAGTCTCAATTGTCGGCACTTTTGCTTTCCTTGCCATCGCAGGATTCACAATCAACCTGCTGACCCTGTTTGCGCTCGTGCTTGCAATCGGTACTGTGGTGGATGATTCCATCGTGGTTGTGGAGGCTGTGCAGGCCAGATTCGACGCAGGATACAAGTCTTCATACCATGCGGCACATGATGCAATGGGAGGAATCACGGGTGCAATCGTCACTTCCAGCCTTGTCTTCATGGCTGTGTTCATCCCTGTGTCAATGATGGGCGGGACATCAGGAATCTTCTATACTCAGTTCGGTGTAACAATGGCTGTTGCTGTAGGACTTTCAGCCGTGAACGCCCTTACTCTCGCACCTGCGCTCAGTGCAATCCTCATGAAGCCGTATGTGGATGAGAACGGACGTCCTGTGGACAATTTCTCAAGCCGTTTCCGTAAAGTCTTTACAACCGGCTTCAACGCGATTGTGGACAAATACAAGTATGGTGTGCTCTTCTTCATCCGCCGCAAATGGGCGATGTGGGGTACTGTCATTGCCGGTATTGCATTGCTTGTGGTGCTGATGATGAACACGAAGACAGGACTTGTGCCTGACGAGGACCTCGGCACAATCATGGTGGACATTACGCTTGCGCCTGGAAGCTCACTTGAGAATACGGAAAGGGTCCTTCAGGAGATAAGCTCGCGCCTGGATGACATGAAGGAAATTGAAATCCGCTCAACAGTATCCGGATATGGCATGATTTCCGGTGCAGGTTCTCCTTATGCCCAGATTATCATCAGACTGAAGAATTGGAAATACAGGAAGAACAGGGAAGAGAAAGTTGATGCACTGATTGGACAGATAATGGCAAGGACTGCGGACATAAAGGATGCGAAGATTATCCCTATGGCGCCTCCTGTGATTACGGGATATGGTACGACAAACGGATTCGAGATGCATCTCCAGGACAAGAACGGCGGTGATGTGAACGATTTCTTTGGTGTAGCCATGCAGTTCATCGGTGCACTGAACCAGCGTCCTGAGATTGCATATGCATATTCTTCATTCAACCCGAACTTCCCTCAGTACATGGTTGATGTGGATGCTGTCAAATGCAAGCGCGCAGGTGTCTCTCCTGCAACAGTGCTATCTACGCTCGGAGGATATTTCGGCGGCCAGTATGTGTCGAACATCAACAGGTTCTCGCACATCTACCGTGTCATGATACAGGCAGATCCTCAGTACAGGATGTCTCCGGAGGATCTCAACAGGACGTTCGTGAGAATGGACAACGGGGAGATGGCTCCTCTCGCACAGTTCGTGGAATTGACCAAGGTATATGGTGCACAGACCCTGTCAAGGTTCAATATGTATAACTCCATAGCGGTGAACGGTGCGGCGGCAGACGGATATTCTTCCGGTGATGCCATCAGGGCCATCAATGAGGTTGCCGCACAGGTGCTCCCGAGGGGATTCGGGTTCGAGTTCTCGGGAATCACACGCGAGGAGGCGCGCACAGGAAACAACTCCCTTATAATATATGGAATATGTATCCTGCTGATATATCTGATACTTTGTGCATTCTATGAGAGTCTGCTGATACCGATGGCCGTGATCATATCAGTGCCTTGCGGACTTATGGGAAGCTTCCTGTTTGCCAAGTTCTTTGGACTTGAGAACAACATCTATCTCCAGACGGGTATCATCATGCTGATCGGCCTGCTTGCAAAGACTGCCATCCTTATCACCGAGTATTCAAGCAAGAGGCGCAAGGCAGGCATGAGCCTTACACAGGCTGCGATAGGGGCTGCAAAGATACGTCTCCGCCCGATCCTCATGACTGCATTGACAATGATATTCGGCTTGCTTCCGCTTATGTTCTCCACAGGTGTGGGTGCAAACGGAAACTCTTCTCTCGGAACAGGTGCTGTCGGGGGAATGATTGTGGGTACGCTCGTGATTCTCTTCCTTGTGCCGTCGCTGTTCTGCGTCTTCGAGTTCATTGAGGAGAAGTTCAGGCCGGTGGAGCATGAGCGCGGTGACTGGCAGGTGCAGGGCGAGATTGAGGATGTGCGTGAGATGAAGAAACTCAGGGGCGAGCATGACAATATTGTCAGGATGTAGCAGAGTCGTGATTTTTAGAAGTGTATTATGATAATCAGAAGAATTATATTGATAATTGCAGTTGCAGCAGTGTCCTGCAGCTGCGGAATATACCGGAAATATGAACGTCCGGAATCAGTCCGTGCGGATTCGCTTCTTTTCGGGGAGGAGTATGTGACTTCCGATACGGTGTCCATAGCTGACATGGGCTGGAAGGAACTCTTTACAGATCCTCTGCTTCAGGGACTTATCGGAAAAGCCCTGGAGAACAATACTGACCTGAGAACTGCCAGGCTTCATGTCGAGGAGGCTGAGATTGCCCTCAATACTGCAAGGCTGTCATATCTCCCGAATTTCAATTTCGCTCCGGAGGGAGGTGTAAGCTCTTTCAATAACTATAATGGTGTTCAGTCAGGTCCGTCATGGACATATACTGTGCCTGTGGTTGCAAGCTGGGAGATTGATATCTTCGGCAGGAAGACCAATGAGAAACGCCGGAGCAAGGCCGCCCTTGAGATGTCAAGGGACTATGAGCAGGCTGCTGTCACGGGGCTTATCGCTTCTGTGGCCTCGCAGTACTACACTCTCGTGATGCTTGACGAGCAGCTGAGGATTGCTGTGGGCACGGCGGATAAGTTTTCGCAGAGCGTGGATGTCCTGAAGGCGATGAAGGATGCCGGAATGGCCAATGAAGTTGCCGTCGCCCAGATGGAGGGAGCCTATTATCAGGTATGTGCGGTTCAGCAGACCATTTTGCAGACCATCAGCCAGATAGAGAACTCGCTGTGTACGGTGCTTTGCGAGACTCCGCACAGGATAGAGAGAGGTACGCTTGACGGGATGTCTTTCCCTGAGACTCTCAGGACGGGGCTTCCTGTGCAGCTCCTGTCACGCCGTCCGGATGTGCGTGCTGCCGAGAACAGCCTTGCGTCCGCATATTATGCTGTCAATGCTTCCAGGGCTGCCATGTATCCGTCCCTCAGCCTTGGCGGGACAATCGGCTGGACCAACAATGCCGGTGTGCCGGTAAGCCCGGGAGGATTCATAATGGCGGCTACAGGATCGCTTCTGCAGCCAATCTTCAATGCCCGTGCAAATGTGGCTAAAGTGAAGATAATGAAGTTACAGCAGGAGGAGGCTATGCTGAATTTCCGGCAGACGATTCTGAACGCAGGTGCGGAGGTCAATGATGCATTGACCCGGTATCAGACTTCCAGTGCAAGGGCCGGACTTCGTGAACAGCAGATTTCCTCTCTTGCCGCAGCTGTGGAGAAGACCGGGCTGCTGATGCGCTATACCTCCACTACCTATCTGGAGGTCCTTACCGCCCAGCAGTCCCTTCTTTCTGCGCAGACAGACCTTGCCCAGGACCGGTATGACATGATATCAAGTGTGATTTCTCTATACCGTGCACTCGGAGGAGGACATAAATAGAGTCCTTCTGCATTTTATATGAATAGTCTCCGGCATGGCAGATTGCTTTTGTTCCTGTGCATGCAACATTTTTGTTGCATCTGACGGCAAGATATTATAATTTTGCATCGCAGTAGAAATACATGGTGCCCCATCTTCTGTTTCATGAGGGAACCGCTGCGGATATGAACTTAGTATAGAATGAGATATGGACTCTCCATTTGTCTATGACAGGTACGTGACCGGCAGGAATTTTGTCGGTAGGAAAAAAGAATGCGGTGTTCTCGGCAATCTGCTTGGCGCCGGAGAAAATGTTGTCATGTTCGAGCCTCCCAAGGCCGGAAAAATGTCGCTTATACAGCAGACTATGTTCAATATGCGCGCTTCCGGGAAGCAATTTGTCATCTGCTGTGCCGACCTTTTCAACATGAGGACGACGGAGGACTTTCTCCTGAAATTCGGCACGGCTGTAATAAAGGCTTTTGCCACTTCTCCGGACCAGTATGAAAAGGCTGTGTCGGACTATCTCGGAGGCACTCACTTCATATTTGACAAAGAACGCTATTATCAGAACGGAGATATAATCTCCATGAACTGGTCTGTAGAGCCTGAGGATGTCAGTGCCATGCTTGCGCTTCCGTACCGCGTGGCCATGGACAAGGGCGTGACTCTATATGTGGTCTTCAAGGAATTCCAGAACATAATGTGTGCGTCCGGCGGGGAAAGCCTGCTCAAGTCCATGGAGGAACTGCTTTCTTCGCGTCCGTCCGGATGTCCGGTGTCCTTCATTATGACCGGCTCGAGAGTAAATGCGATGAAATATATCTTTTCATATAAGAAATATTTTCACCGTCAGGTGATTCATCTTCCTCTGATGCCTGTTGAGCAGAGCGAAATCATCGAGCATATTGTCCGCGGCTTCCTTTACGGGGCAGGAAAATCCCTTGACAGGGAGCTGGCTGTCGGTGCATGCGAGCTTTTCAAATGCAATATGTGGTATATCAATCATCTGGCATCGGTGTGTGATTCCATGTCTAAGGGTTATATCAGCGAGAACATTATGATGGATGCGCTCGGCTCCATCATATCCGTGCACGAACCGCGCTTCATGAGCATGGTAGATGACCTGACTGACCATCAGCTCAGCCTTATGAGGGCAATTCTTGACGGAGTCGTGAAGTTCAGTTCCTCTGACGTGATTGCGAAGTACAGGCTGAACTCTTCTGCAAATGTCCTCCGGGTCAAGGAGGCGCTCAAGAAGAAGGAAATAGTCACTTTTAATGAAAAGGATGAACCTCTTATAATGGACCCTCTTTTTGAATATTGGATAGGACGCCATTACTTTGAAATACAGCAGCAATAATATGAAAAAGAAACTTGTGGTGCTTACCGGCGCGGGAGTCAGCGCCGAGAGCGGCATCCGTACTTTCCGTGGCGGTGACGGCCTTTGGGAAGAGCACAGGATAGAGGATGTGGCAGATATACGCGGATGGCACAGCAATCCGGAGCTGGTGCTGGATTTTTACAACAGGCGTCGGGCACAGCTTGCCGAAGTCGCGCCTAATGCAGCCCATGAGGCGGTGGCAGACCTTGAGGGCGAATGGAATGTTACGGTGGTTACGCAGAATGTTGACAATCTCCATGAGAGGGCAGGCAGCACTTCTGTAATACATCTTCACGGTGAGTTGACAAAAGTGCGTCCTGAGAATTGCTGCAACGTGGAAGACGGCTTTTCCGAAGCATCGGTGTTCGATATAGGCACTGATGAGATTCATCTGGGGGATCTTGCTCCGAATGGCGCGCAGCTGCGTCCCCATATTGTATGGTTCGGAGAGGCTGTGCCCAAGATTGAGAAAGCGATAGATGCGGTGGCGGCTGCCGATGTTCTGCTGATTGTCGGGACTTCTCTGCAGGTATATCCTGCTGCAGGACTGTACCGGTATGCAGGTGCGGATGTTCCTATATACATAATAGACCCGTGTGACGTCTCTGTGAGGGACATAAGAATTACCCACATAAAGGATGTGGCGACATCCGGAATGCAGACGTTCAAAAAAATGATAAATTCAAAGCAGACGTCTTGCAATTCAAAATAATATGCATATCTTTGCAGCCGCAAATAAAAGGAGGTGATTTAGACATGATTATAGTTCCGGTAAAAGACGGCGAGAGCATCGAGAAGGCTCTTAAGAAATTCAAGAGGAAATTCGAAAAGACAGGTGCTATCCGCGAGCTTCGCGCAAGAAAGACTTTCGTGAAACCGTCTGTAAAGAGGAGAACACAGATTCAGAAAGCAATCTATGTTCAGCAGATGCAGCTCCAGGACGAGCAGTAAATCAGAATAATTTTAAGATTGACAAGCCATGACAAAGAGCCGTAATTGACGGCCGCTTGCAGTCTAAAACTTTTATAATTAAGTTTTTATGTACGCAATAGTAGACATTGCAGGCCAGCAGTTCAAGGTTGAGGCTGGCAACACGATTTTCGTGAACCGTCTCGCAGCTGAGAAAGGTGCTTCTGTCGAGTTTGACAAAGTGCTTCTTATTGATGCCGACGGACAGGTTAAGCTTGGTGCTCCATACGTTGAGGGCGCAAAGGTTACGGCAACAGTTCTTGATGATACTTGCAAGGGCAAGAAAGTTCTTGTATTCAAGAAAAAACGCCGCAAAGGCTACCAGAAGCTCAACGGTCACCGTCAGTATCTTACCAAACTTCAGATCAACGAAATCGCTTAATTTTTAGGAGGAATAACTTATGGCACATAAAAAAGGCGTCGGTAGTTCAAAGAACGGTCGCGAGTCACATAGCAAACGACTCGGTATCAAGAAATTTGGCGATCAGGTTGTAAAGGCCGGTAATATCCTCGTGCGCCAGAGAGGCACAGTTCACAATCCAGGGCTCAATGTGGGCATCGGTAAGGACCACACTCTTTACGCATTGATAGACGGCAAGGTTAGCTTCCGCAAGAAAGCTGACAACAAATCTTACGTCTCGGTACTCCCGTTTGAGAACTAAGACTCGGGGAAGAGATGATATTCAGAAGGGCTGTTACTCCGGGTGAGTCAATAGCCCTTTTTTGTATTCCGGACACTCTGTCTGCGGTTTGGACAGGCGTGTTTATGAACAATAACGAATAAAAACAGATAATATGCTGACACTTAAGCTTCTCCGGGAAAATCCGGAGTTTGTCATCAGTAAACTTGCCGTCAAGAACTTTGACGCGAAAGAAATCGTTGAAAAGATAAACGCTCTGGACAGCAGCCGCAGGGCCCTCCAGACTGAGCTTGATTCTTGTCTTGCACTTCAGAACAAGAAAGCTGCCATGATAGGCGGACTCATGAAAGAAGGGAAAAGGGATGAGGCGGAGATTGTCAAGAAAGAAGTCGCTTCACTCAAGGAGCAGTCAAGACTTCTGCAGGAAAAGTCAGAAGCCAATAATGCAGAACTTAATTCCCTGATAGTGCTGCTTCCGAACCTTCCTTGTGACCAGGTCCCTGAAGGCAAGGGTGCGGAGGACAATATCGTTGTCAGGACAGGAAACGACATTCCTGAACTTGGAACTGATGCACTGCCTCATTGGGAGCTTGCAAAGAAGTTTGACATCATAGACTTTGACCTTGGAGTAAAATTGACCGGAGCAGGATTCCCTGTCTACAAAGGCAAGGGAGCACGTCTTCAGAGGGCTTTGATCAATTATTTCCTTGATATCAATACTGCGGCAGGTTATCTTGAGGTCGAGCCTCCTGTCATGGTGAATGAGGCTTCCGGCTTCGGTACGGGCCAGCTTCCTGACAAAGAAGGGCAAATGTATCATGCAACGGCAGACAATTATTATCTTGTGCCTACTGCAGAGGTGCCTGTGACCAACATCTATCGTGATGTCATTCTCGGAAACAATGATTTTCCTGTCAAGATGACGGCATATACACCTTGTTTCCGCCGTGAGGCCGGTTCATACGGCAAAGATGTCCGCGGACTGAACCGCCTGCATCAGTTTGACAAGGTGGAGATTGTACGCATAGAGAAACCGGAGAATTCATATACTGCTTTGGATGAAATGATTGCCCATGTAGAGGGAATCGTAAAGTCGCTCGGGCTTCCTTACAGGATACTCCGTCTTTGCGGAGGTGACATGAGCTTCACATCTGCAATTACATACGACTTTGAGGTCTATTCTGCAGCCCAGGGACGCTGGCTTGAGATAAGTTCCGTTTCCAACTTTGAGTCATACCAGGCCAACCGCCTTAAGCTCCGCTACAAGGATGCAGACGGAAAGACACAGCTTGCGCATACACTCAACGGTTCTTCCCTTGCACTTCCGCGTGTTGTCGCGGCTTTGCTTGAAAACAACCAGAAGGACGGAAAGATTGTCATTCCTGAGGCTCTCCGCCCGTATACAGGATTTGACTGCATAGACTGATTGGCTCTTGCATAGTCCAGTGCAGTATGCATGGGCGTGATTGCAGGACTATTCAAATTGCTTGTCCATGAATAATAAAGTGATACTCGGAATAGACCCCGGAACCAATATACTTGGATACGGGGTCATTCGTATTGATGCAAAAGGGCCTCATTATATGGATATGGGCGTGTTTGACCTGAGGAAAATTAAGGACCCTTTTGAAAAGCTGGCCAATATATACGCCGGAGTGGATGAGATTCTTGAGACAGTAAAGCCCGATGAACTGGCCGTAGAGTCGCCTTTCTATGGAAAGAACGCGCAGGTGATACTGAAACTCGGCAGGGCACAGGGGGCCGCCATCACTGCTGCCGCAATCCGTGGAATACCGGTCTCAGAGTATGCGCCGCGCAAGGCAAAGATTGCAATATGCGGCAATGGAGCCGCTTCCAAGGAACAGGTGGCGATGATGATACAGAAGACGCTGAACATAAATCTTGACCCTAAGTACCTGGATGCCACTGATGCCCTTGCAATCGCTCTTTGCCATCATTATCAGATGACAAATCCTTTGGCGAGCGTATCTTCCGGAACAGACTGGAAGAGTTTTATAAATTCCAATCCGGACCGTATAAAAAAATAATCGTTTTCCTTTAAACCAAAGAGAAATTAACGTGTCCAATATTTGTCCGGTCAGGTTCAGTTCTCTGCTTAAGATTGCTGGTGCCTGGCCGAATATTTTTGATATGAATGTTTAGAAACCGTTCCAATTGATTGTGATGAACAAACGTACAGTGTATTTCTTTTTCAGGATTTTCGTGACATTTGCAGCATTTCTGGCTGCCGCAACCGCTTTTGCCCAGGGCACCTTTACAGTACGGCTCAGACTGTCGGATGAAAAGACAGCGGAGCCTGTGTCTTTTGCAACCGTATCCGTGACCCTCAAAGGCAGCTCAGAAGCCTATAGATATGTTCTGACAAATGCCTCTGGGGAGGCTTCTCTGGAGAAAGTGAAAAAAGGTACATATATGCTGAAAGCGGAACTTATGGGATATAAGCCATATTCTGCGGAAATAACAGTGTCCAAAGATCTTGACATGGGGGAAATACGTATGGCTGAAGATGTGCAGGTTCTTGATGCGGCCAGTGTGTCAGCAGTCGGAAATCCTATTGTCGTAAAGAAAGATACGATAGAGTACAATGCTTCTTCATTCAGGACTTCTGACAATGACATGCTTGAGGAACTGCTCAAGAAACTTCCTGGAGTTGAAGTGGGGGCGGACGGCTCAATAACTGCCAACGGAGAGACAATCAAAAAGATAACAATAGACGGAAAGACATTTTTCCTTGACGACCCACAGCTTGCATCAAAGAATATTCCGGCAAAGCTTGTGGAAAAGGTGAAGGTGGTTGAGAAAAAGTCGGACCAGGCCATGTTTACCGGAATTGATGACGGTGAGGAAGAGACTGTCATAGACCTGTCAATGCGTCCAGGAATGATGCAGGGCTGGTTCGGAAATATACAGGCAGGAGGCGGACATGACCTTCAGCAGACATGGCAGGACGGAGACTGGAGATACCAGGGGGCTGCCATGGTAGGACGTTTTACTGACAAAAGTCAGCTTAGCATAATCCTTAACGGAAACAATACCAACAATCGCGGATTCAATGATATGGCAGGCAGCATGATGTCTTCCATGAGAGGCAGCGGAAGAGGCATGGGACGCGGTGCCGGCGGCTGGGGTGGCAACAATGGAATCACGACTTCCTGGATGGGCGGTGTCAATGGTGCATGGACACTTGTTGACGGTGACATGGACCTCGGCGGCAACTATCTGTACAGCGGTTCACAGAAATCCCTTCTTGAGAAAAGTGACAAGATTACATATCTCGACAACGGTGACCATCTCATTTACAGCAACGGCGGACCCGGGAGCTACGGCAGGAGCGGAGGGTACGGATACAGCAATACCAATACTCAGGGGCATCGTTTCGGTGTGCGTCTTGAGCACAAGTTCAGCCAGAACACATCAATAATTTTCGAGCCTCAGGTCAATTTCGGAACAGGCTACTATAATGAATACTCTGATTTTGCCACGAGCCGGTACCGTGCAGAACTTGGGGATACCGTAAAGACCAACGACGGTTTCAGCTCTACGCTCGGAAACAACAGCAACTGGTCCACAAGCGGCTTCCTGCTTTTCCGCCAGAGACTCGGCAAGCCTGGAAGGACGCTTTCCGCAAATGTCCGCTACAGTTTTTCCGGAAACAAACTTCGTGATGCGCTTAATCAGTCGCTTACGAGGAACTATGACGAGTACGGGAACGTGCTGCTTGATGAAAACGGCAATGCCGTGGAGGATATTGTAAACCAGAGAGTGAGCAGTGTCACCAACAGCCAGTCAATCAATGCGAGGATGTCGTATACCGAGCCTCTCGGTCATAATCTTTATATGGAGGCTTCATATAACTATGGCTGGGCCAGGAATTACAGTGACAAAGATGCCTTTGATTCCGGGCTTCCGGGGCTTCTTGCGGCCGGTTGGGGTGGATATAGCCGTGACAATGAGACACTTGATTCGACATATTCCAGTGAGATAACAAATGTCAGCCAGAACCATAATGCCGGCCTGAATCTGCAGTATCAGAAAGGAAAGCTGCGCGCGCAGATCGGTGCCTCGCTGCAGCCGACTACGACGCACAACACCACGGAATCCAGCACAAGACAGATTGACACGACATATACAGTTTGGAACTGGGCTCCGCAGGCGATGTTCAGCTATGAATTTACTGACAATTCCGAACTGCGCTTCTTCTACAGGGGACGTTCGTCACAGCCTTCAACATCGCAGCTCATGCCTGTTCCCGACAACTCTGACCCTCTGAATGTCTCATTGGGAAACCCTTATCTGAAACCTTATTTCAGCCATAACCTCAGGGGACATTTCGGATATACGAACAAGCAGACATTCTTTTCGCTCAGGGGACGTTTCGGTGCGGGCCTTGTCCAGAATCCGATTACGACGGCTGTGTGGTACGGTGACAATGGCGGCCAGTACGGAATGCCGCTCAACGGACCGTCAAGCGGAAACGCCAGTGTGGATTTCTTCCTGAATGCACCGATTGCCAAGTCCAACTTCTCCATAATGAATTTCTTCCGGACCAATTACAGCCAGTCTGCCTCATATATCGGGCGTACAGATGAGGGACACAAGCTTGACATCGGCAAATATTATGATTCCGAGACAGCTGTGTTTGACTATGATATGTTTAACAGGGACTTCTTTACGGACGGTTCAAAGAATGCCGAGTTTGACAAGTATTTCTCCACAAACACAATCCAGAATGTTACTTTCACGGAAAGGCTGTCCGTCAAGTTCACGAGCGATATTATGGAACTTAATTTAGGCGGACGGACAACATATAACAAGAGCTGGTATACCGTCCAGACTTCCCAGAAGGCAAGGTGGAACAATCAGGTGAGCGCATCCATGAACTGGACCATCCCGGGCGGAATCACACTTGCCTCTGACCTCAACTATAACTGGTATATGGGATATACTACTCCGCAGGAAGACGAGTATGTCTGGAATGCGGAACTGTCGAAACTTCTGTTCAAAAACCGCTTTACACTTGCGCTGAAGGCATACGATATCCTGAAC
>CAMWUW010000029.1 GCA_947177525.1 uncultured Bacteroidales bacterium
ACCCGTCTATCGAAATAGGCGACTATACCATTTACAATGATTTTGTTTCAGACCCATTTCCTGATTCAGGTTGGCTCCGTCAGGACAAGTCCAACAAAAGAAATACGCCCGACTCCACCTCAATATGAGCGCAAGAGTGAGCGTATTTTATAGCAGTTGACTATCAGTATGTGGAGATGGGCGGACTCGAACCGCCGTCCAAACACCGCACCAGGCAGCTTTCTACACGCTTAGTCTCTCTTTGGTTTTCGACTGGAGTCTGCCGAAAGACAGGCCAGCTCCAGCTTATCCTTTAAGTCTTGGCAGGGTTTAAAGGAGTCCCCCTGTGCATCCGGTTTGGATGATACCCCGTATTCCAGACATAACCGGCCTAAAGTCAGGAGGGATACTCGTCGCAGCCGCAGCCTTGGCGGCCGTCGATTAAGCTAAGCTACTTGGTAGATTAGGCAGCGAGTGCATAATTGTTGTTGCCAACTAATTGTTTGAGAGCTGAGATTAACGGGCAAACCCACGACGCCCGACGTGCTTACTGTCCAATGTCAGATGCTGTCAAAACCAAAACATCCCCAATTGAACATGCTGCAAATATAAGAAGCTTTTTGATTTTTTGTGGTAGAATACAGAAAAAACTTTCAAAAAAGCAGAAAAATATTTGGTAATTCACAAAAAATATCTACCTTTGCAATCCTTTCTCAAACGAAAGCAAGTTCTTAAACGGGAGCATAGCTCAGTTGGTTCAGAGCGTCTGCCTTACAAGCAGAGGGTCGGGGGTTCGACTCCCTCTGCTCCCACTAAACGAAACGCCTTTGCAGCAATCTGCAGAGGCGTTTTTTCTTATCAGAACATTCCTTCGAATGTTTTGTTATTTCCTGATTTAGCTTCACTCCAGCTGGCGGCTATCTCTGAAAGAAGGTGCCCCAGGTAATCGGGAAATTCCAGGTTGTTTTGGCCTCCAAGCGTTCCAGGTCTGCTTTCAAAGTGGATGACCTGGAACGCCCCAAAATTACAACACATTAAATATCAGTGCATTATAAAATCCAACCGTTCCAGGTCTGCATTTTATATGTGACACCTGGAACGCCTAATGAAAAAATCAGCGCCGTAAATCCAGCTGCTTTGACCCAACAAAAGCCTCTCACAGCAACTCAATGACAGGCAGGCCAAACTCTTCCACTGCCCCTTCCGCTTGACTCCGAGATTCCTGGCAAGCCAGGCACAAACAATGAGATTAAATGTTTTTAAAAAAACAACGAGTCAACGCAGGTTCGATTTAAAGAACAGAGCCTTTCCGCTTTCAGCATATCTGAGTTCTGCCCAGTCCTGCGGTTTGCCATTGATATCGGTCTCAATTCTGAAAACTCCGCAACCAACCGGGAAATCGTAGTTAAAATATTCATACTCAGAACAGAATATAGGATGGGGATTTATTACGGTCATACACCCTTCCGCAGTGGCAAGAACGGCAGTAACTCTGACATCAGAATGCATAGGGATTCCGCGTTCTAAGGTATTGTATGCCTCAACAGAAAAGACATTCTCACCATCTTCATTTTGCCCTTCATAAACTACGGTACTGATGACTTCAGCTCCATTACAACTGCTTGGGCCAACCTTCCAGCAATTGCCGCTGACTCTTACGAATCTAATGCTACTATCAATCTTCCACTCCGAATCCGAGTCAAACAAAGACTTGCCATAGGTACAGACTGAGCCGAAGCCCCAAATCATGAATGTGACATCATCCTCATGGAAAATTGTTTCACGATGCCATTTGAACGCATCGCTTTTCCTTTCTTCATCAGTCGCCGATATATATTGGTCCAATGAAACAAGCATATTGACGGCACCTGCAGGATAAACTACATGATTTACGAACATCTTCTTAATGTATTTTTCCATATTGGCAGCCGTATGTCCGGAAGAAGTGCCATTGTCGAGGGTGCAGGAACACAACAACAAACCTGCTGACATTATTGCCATTAATGTTTTTTTCATAACCTGTATTTCTTAAAATCTGAATCCGACTCCCGCCATCACTCCTGTATACATCATTCCGAATCCCAGCTCACAGAATCCGAACACCTTGCGCCCGACCTCGATTCCTACCGGACTGACCTGACCGACAGGAAACACAGCAAGGTCATCATCCATATCCTTTCCGACAAGACCTCCGATGCCTATGGAACTGTACATCTTGACCAAATCACGTCTGACCCAGTTGAATCGGCATTGAGGCACGACATACAACAAGAATCCGGTCTGCGTGCCCCTGCGTTCTCCAGTTACCGCATCAAAATAAGTCTGCCAAGCAACATTTGCAGCAGATGTCAATGAGAAAGTAAACCAGTCCTTGAATAACCATGAGATTTCAGCGCTGACGGCCCCGGTCGAATATAATGGGCCTTTGTTGTCCAAATAAAGATCCTCCAATGCGATTCCCCTCGGTACTGCATCCCACCCAAAGGTATATGCAACCAATTCAGTCATCGGATATCCTCCCAAACCGAAACGCATCTGACGTTTCCAGTTCTGCGCATCCTGGGCTGACACCAAAACAGGCAACAGCAGGAATGCTACAATCAGTTTCTTTTTCATACGCTTTAGATTAATACTCATTACCGCCGAATGTCCGCTCCGGCTCTGCCGACCGGCTGCTGCCGTCAGGAAGAATGATTGTTTTGTTGTATTCATGGAATTCAACCTGAAACGTCTTTTTTATATATCTGCTTTGATAATCTATTTTTATCTTGCCGGATATCGGCTCCCGCTTACATTTGCCGTTTTTACACATCGGTATCTCAAGGGAGTCAACTATTTCAAGCTTGACCGCACACTTTGGGACTCCGTATTTTTCCGTTTCATAGTTGACATTTAGTTCCGTCATGGTTATTGTATCGCCATCCACCTCTGCCTTGAATACATAGACAGCCTCACCGGATGTTCCGGCAGCTGAATAACAATGCTCCCGAGGAACAGAAATCTTTACGGTACGATCCATACTGCATGCAATCCAGTGACCTCTCCAATAGCGCGGAGCTGCTGTAAATGTTCCGTCATCAAGCAGTTCAATCCTGCCCCAGTTGCCAATGTCCATGAATTCATAATATACAAGGTACTGCGTGCCGAAAAATCCATCGACAAAATCCAAGGCCCGCTCTCTGTCTGAGCGAATATTCTGATAGCCGCTGAATACTTCAGCAAGCTCAATAAGCCTGAATGACGGACTGATGAGATCGTTCAGGACTATAGAGCATGCCGCTTCTTCAGTATCGATCGTATCGATGTCTTTATAAACCTTGCCGCACGACATTAAAACAACTGACAAGAATATTGTCAAGGCTACAAATGAACATAATCGTTTCATAAGCATCAGTTTTACGCATTAACTTTTTAAAAGCACTTCCATACAGATGCAGAAAAGTACCGTTTCGTTCTGTAGAAAGTTCGATTTTGGGAATATTTTATGGGAAGTGCCTGCATCAAATTTGTCTGCATGGAGGAAGTTCCATTACGGCCAGACCTGCATTGCAGTTGCCGACAAAAGCTATGACCTCAAAACGGGATAGCAACTATTAGGAACATATTGATTTTTAATAAATTACATTACACACATTTTGTCCGATATTTGTCTTTTCTGCAGAATCGGGCAACAAAAGGCATTGTGTGCATAAGCGAGCCATCATCCAGACAGTCACAAAAAAAAGAAAAGGGGCATGACCAATAATTTTAGTCAGCCCCTTGCTACCTTTATGTCTGTCAAAGAAATTATTTCTTCTTTGCGTATCTCTGATAGAATTTGTCAACACGGCCCGCAGTATCAACGAGCTTCATCTTACCGGTGTAGAACGGATGTGATGAGCTTGAAATCTCAAGCTTTACAACCGGGTACTCAACACCCTCGATCTCGATTGTCTCCTTAGTGTTCGCACATGAGCGAGTGATGAAGACCTGATCATTTGACATATCCTTGAAAGCTACAAGACGGTAGGTTTCGGGATGTATACCTTTTTTCATAATACGTAAAAATTAGTTAACTATTTTTTCGAGCCGCAAATGTAGCTCCTTTTTCTCAATAAACAAAGATAATTTTGTTTTTTGTACAGTTTGCCGCAACATTACAGGAACATACTGTGGCAGACGATGCTCTCCGGCACCGTTTTGACCTTCCGTATTGGACCTAATGCCCCGGCGCAATCACCTGCCCCGATAAGGCTGGTCATCATAAAGCACATACTTTTTGGCTTTGCGGATCCACTTCTGCTCCTCCAGCTTAACATGCTCACGCATCTCCTCTGCCGAGACATTACCAGCCACATAGCCAAGCAGTACCTGATCGGAAAGCTTGGCTTCAAATCCATCTTCAAGACGGAATTCCTTATACCTTTCACTGAAATATCTCATTATCGACAAAGTATGAATCAGTGAATGATAGTCTTTGCCAGGCTCAAGCATAAGCTGATATCCGAAACATTTCTGTCCGGAATATTTTCCGCATGAAGGAGTAAATGAACAAGGTCTCATCATGACTCCGTCCGCACCTGGAGGCACATCCCCACCCGCAGTCTTGACAAAAGGCGCACCTATATACTCGTAAGGCCTTGCGGTTCCGATTCCCGGAGTCACATTCGTATTGTTCCACAAGCCTCCTCCGCTGTACATCTCGCAGGTGAAAAGTCCCGGGATATCAGACGCGGGTGCAATTGTCCACGGCATCAGCTGCTTGTTCGAATCTGTCGCAAGGGCAGAAATGACATGAAGGGCAAACTTCGCCCCGATTTCCGCATAATACAGATTGGCGAGCTCCCCGAGAGTCAGACCATGCCTGTGCGCCACCTTCGGCACATGAGGCTCTACTCCGGAAGAAGGCATCGTTCCTTCGATGACACGGCCTGCAGGATTGATATGATCCACAATATAAAGAGAAGGAGCCTCATCCCCCATGCCGCGCAAAGTTTCCATAAGGGAAAAAACATCCTTGGTATAATTGAAATACCTCGACCCTACATCCTGGATTTCAACAACCACGGCATTAAGCCCGGACAGTTCCTCCCTGGAAAATTCAATATGGTTCGTCAGCGGAGTAAGCTCCGTATCACGCGGATTGAATATTGTATGCAGATTCCCTCTTTGCCTGAAAATATCATACATATACCTTCCGCGCTCCGTATCCCAGCAATTCTGGGTGCAGAAACAGCCGACCCGGCCATCAAGCAAGGCCTTGTCAAGCTGTTCCTCAAGAGGTGTAGTTCTGAATGAAAACACTATCCGATTATTTTTTGTGCAATCTCCACTATCTCCCTGGCCAAAGAATCCGCAGCCTCCTGAGTTGCGGCTTCCGCATAAATACGTATAATCGGTTCAGTATTGGATTTACGCAGGTGAACCCATTCACGGCGTGACTCAAAAGAGATCTTGACACCGTCCACAGTATTGATGTCCTCAGCGGCATAAATTGACTTCATCTCATCCAATATCCTGTCAATCATGGCCTTGTCTGACAATTCAATCTTATTTTTCGCAATCACGTACTTAGGGTAAGTCGCAAGAAGTTCAGAAACAGTCATCTTCTTGGCCGCAAGATTGGTCAGGAACAGTGCCACACCGACCATAGCGTCGCGTCCGTAATGAAGGGCCGGATAAATAACTCCCCCATTGCCTTCACCGCCAATAAGAGCTCCGCACTCCTTCATCTTTGTAGTGACATTGACTTCACCGACGGCAGCTGCACAATATGACCCGCCATACTGCTCGGTAACATCACGCAAAGCCCTCGACGAAGACAGATTTGAAGAGGTGGCCAGCGAATATGGAGCCGTAACATCATCAAGCGTACGTCCTGAATCCAATGCCTCATTATATGCACGCGAAAGCAGATAGTCTGCCACACTCACCAGCGTATACTCCTCACCGAAAGGCTTCCCGTCCTCACATATAAGCGCAAGACGGTCCACGTCCGGATCTACGGAAATGCCGAAATCCGCCTTGTTTGCAACGACAGCCTCAGAAAGTTCCGTAAGATTTGCAGGCAGCGGTTCCGGATTGTGCGCAAACTGGCCAGTAGGCTCGCAATTTACAAGTATGCACTCAACGCCAAGACGCTCCAGAAGGCGTGGCATAATGATGCCTCCGACAGAATTAACCGCATCAAGAGCGACCTTGAAATGTGCATTCCTCACGGCTTCGGCATCCACTGCATCAAGAGCAAGCACTGCATCTATATGTTCATCAGTAAAATCCCTTTCCTCAATCTGGCCCAAGGAATCCACATCTGCAAAATCAAAATCCTCTTTTTCTGCACATTCCAATATATCGGCACCTTCTGCCGCATTGAGGAACTCCCCTTTCTCATTAAGGAGCTTCAGGGCGTTCCACTGCTTAGGATTATGTGAAGCTGTGATTATAATGCCGCCGTCAGCCTCGGAAAAAACAACCGCCATCTCAGTCGTGGGAGTTGAAGCAAAGCCTGCCTTCACAACATCCACTCCGCAAGAGATCAGAGTACCGCAGACCAGCTGCTCCACCATGTCACCGGAAAGCCTTGCATCTTTTCCGACCACGACCTTATATCTCTCCCCTTCCGGCTTTCCCAGCCTTTCCTTCATTTTTTCACAATATGCGTATGTGAATTTGACAATGTCGACAGGAGACAGGCCTTCGCCGGGTGCACCGCCAATCGTGCCCCTTATGCCAGAAATGGATTTAATCAGTGTCATGATACGATTTCTTAAATAGTGTTCTTAAAAATGCAAGCTGCAAAAATAAAAATATTATAGTTCAATTGCAATATACCGGCAGTGAATATTGCACTATAGAATCACCCTATTGTCAGACGCCGGCGAAAATGCCTGATCTCACTGCAAGACTTGCAACACTAATGTTTATGCTCACTGATTTACAGTGGATTTACACAGAATGCCGTCATCAGGTAAAGGTACATGGATGCAGGAACAAAAAGATTTTTGCGAAATTTTAGGCGGATTATACCGTATTTATTGTATTTTTGCGCCCCGAAAACATACAGTGTGCTTGGTAACCACTTATAAAAACAAGACAAATGCAGAAAATACAGACATCAGGACAGAGGCAAGGTCTGTCCGTTTCATTCATGATGCTGGCAATCATTTTCAATGTATGCCTGATTGCATCCAATCTTTTCGAGACGAAGCTGTTCACTGCCGCAGGCGTGGCACTTACAGGCGGAGTTCTCATTTTTCCTGTTTCATACATAATCAACGACTGCCTCGTGGAGGTCTATGGTTACAGAAAAGCCCGCCTTATAATCTGGACCGGCTTTGCAATGAATTTTTTCGTTGTGGCTGCTGCCCAGATTGTACGTATTCTCCCGGCGGCTCCATTCTGGGACGGAGGTGAGCATTTTGACTACGTATTTGCCATGGCTCCCCGTGTAACTCTGGCCTCATTGTTGGCATTCCTTTCCGGCTCTACAGTCAACGCATTCGTCATGAGCAAAATGAAAGTGGCCTCAGGAGGCAAGCGGTTTTCCCTCAGGGCAATAGCATCCTCGGTCGCAGGAGAGACTGTGGACTCTCTGATATTCTTTCCCATCGCATTCTGGGGCATCGGCACAACGGAAATGCTTAAACTGATGCTTACCCAGATTCTGCTCAAGACAGGCTATGAAATCATAATACTGCCTGTGACAAAAATTGTGGTCAGGAAGCTTAAACAATATGAAGGCACTGACACATTCGACACAGGAATATCATATAATCCATTCAAAATAACAGATTTATAAACATGGATACAATTTACGGGAAGGAAGCTCTCGTGGTTTTCAGCGGAGGGCAGGATTCCACGACATGCCTATATTGGGCACTTTCACATTTCTCAAAAGTACATACAGTCACATTCGGATATGGCCAAAAGCACAGCAAAGAGATAGAATGCGCAAAGAAAATTGCGGAGAAGGCCGGGGTCAGCTTCCGATATATGGACATGTCTTTCATTGCCTCCTTGGGCAGGAACTCATTGACAGACACGTCAATTAAAATGGATGAAGCAGTCCCTGACGGAAGTTTTCCGAACACTTTTGTCCCGGGAAGGAATCTGTTTTTCCTAAGTGCCGCTGCAGTATATGCCAGAGAAATAGGAGTAAGCCACCTTGTCACAGGAGTCTCACAGACAGATTTCAGCGGCTATCCGGACTGCCGCGACCAGTTCATAAAGTCACTGAATGTCACACTGAATCTTGCAATGGAATCGCAATTTGTAATTCACACTCCTCTGATGTGGATTGACAAAGCGCAGACATGGGAGCTTGCAGACAGCCTCGGAGTCCTGGAGCTTGTCAGGACTGAAACTCTGACGTGCTACAACGGGATACAGGGAGACGGATGCGGGCACTGTCCTGCATGCAGGCTCAGAATGGAAGGTCTCCAAAAATATCTTTCAAAACGGCAGTCCAGGTGCAGCAGATGACAAGAGTCCTTGCAAGGCACTCCGGCCTGTATAAGGTTGCAAATATTATAGTTCATTAAAAACAAGACAATTATGGAAAACAGAGAAGCTGAAGGGCTGGAAGCCCTCGGAAGAAAAACAGAATACAGAAGTGACTATGCACCGGAAGTACTTGAGACCTTCGTCAACAGACACCGGGACAATGACTATTGGGTAAGATTCAACTGCCCCGAATTCACAAGCCTATGTCCGATAACGGGACAGCCGGACTTCGCCGAAATAAGGATATCTTACATTCCTGATGTTAAAATGGTGGAAAGCAAGAGCCTGAAGCTATATCTCTTCAGTTTCAGAAACCACGGGGACTTCCATGAAGACTGTGTAAACAAAATAATGAAGGATCTTATAAATCTCATGGACCCGAAATACATTGAGGTAACCGGCCTGTTCACCCCACGCGGAGGAATCAGCATTTTCCCTTATGCGAATTACGGGCGTCCGGGCACGAAATACCAGGCATTGGCAGAAAGGAGGATGGAGACTCACGAATAGGGACATTCCGGAAATCCGCCTTTCGCTTATTTACGGATAATGTGCCTGGGGCGGCATAGGCCATGACCAGGATTTACTGACATCATGATACTTATAAAATATGAAAGCTATCTGGACTATACTTCTGCTCGTAGCATCAAACATTTTCATGACATTCGCATGGTACGGACATCTCAAGCTTCAGGAGATGAAGATATCGTCGAGCTGGCCGCTGCTGCTGGTCATCCTGTTCTCGTGGGGAGTGGCATTTTTTGAATATTGCGCACAGGTTCCCGCAAACAGAATCGGATTCACGGAAAACGGAGGGCCATTCACACTTATGCAGCTGAAAGTCATACAGGAAGTGATTTCACTTACGGTCTTCACCGTAATAGTGACTCTGATGTTCAAGGGAGAAGGGCTGCAATGGAATCACCTTGCAGCATTCATCTGTCTTATACTGGCCGTTTTCTTCATTTTCTTAAAATAAGCGGTTAAGCCGAGCGCAGAGGCAAAGTTTACTTTGACTATGCCGAGGCGTAGCGATTGTAAACGAAGTTTAAAATAAGCGGTAAAGCCGAGACGGGAGGCAAAGCCATTTCTCCCTCACGCCTCGGCACAACAAAATCCATAACACACATCATGAAACGCATCATTCTTGAAACCCCGAGACTTCTGCTGCGGGAAATGGACTTCTCCGACATGGACGGCCTGTCTTCTATGCTGCAAGACGAAAAAGTGATGTATGCATACGAAGGAGCTTTCAACCAGGAGGAGACAATCGCATGGATGCAGAAGCAGATCGGACGATACGAAGATTACGGTTTCGGATTATGGGCCGTCATAAACAAAGAGACAGATGAAATGATCGGCCAATGCGGGATCACCATGCAAGATTACAAAGGCACGGCAGTCCCCGAAATAGGCTACCTGTTCGCATACAGGCACTGGCACCACGGCTATGCTACGGAAGCCGCCGTCGCCTGTCGGGAATACGGTTTCTGCACATTGCATTTCAGCGGGCTGTACTCAATCATCAGAGACACCAACCTCCCGTCACAACGTGTGGCGGTACGTAACGGAATGATACTGACAGATACCATGGTCAAACATTATAGAGGAATTGACATGCCGCATCTGGTATATCGTACTTGTCCAGAGAAAACCCAGACCGTTTCCTGCAATGACAAAACAAAAAAATCTGAAATTTTTTAAAATAAAATTTGGAGATTAAAATTTTATTCCTACCTTTGCAATCCCAAAACAAAAACATGGTCGGTTCGTATAACGGTTAGTACTCAAGATTCTCAATCTTGCAATAGGGGTTCGATTCCCCTACCGACTACCAAAGATGGCAGACTGAAATTATCAGCCTGCCATCTTTCTTTTTTCGGTGAGGCCAACCACGACTTCATTTCCGAATATTCAATTCTGGGAGGGTTCCTATTCAACTATTTAATTGTTAAACTTTATTAGGCTCAACGGTAAAAGTGGCTCAGCGTAAAAAGTAGGTTGATTTGCAATTGTAGTAGGTTCGGGGCACAAGGCAGGCGGAGCAGTCCCTGGGCTGAGTTGCGCAGCTTGCTTTGAGCAGCCGGCTGGCGTATATGCCGGCTGCTGCGCCCGGTACCAATAATTGCGTGATGTGCAATTAATTGTAAATCAACCATTTCCTGATAATCGCATTTTCGGGGTAGCGATTATCAGGGCTCAACGTAAAAACTAGGTTGATTTGCAATTGTAGTAGGTTCGGGGCACAAGGCAGGCGGAGCAGCCCGCGGGCTGAGCTACGCAGCTTGCTTTGAGCAGCCGGCTGGCGTATATGCCGGCTGCGGTGCCCGGTACAAATAATTGCGTGATGTGCAATTAATTGTAAATCAACTGTTTCCTGATAATCGCCTGCCCCGAAAACGGGGCAGCGATTTTCAGGAAAGCACTGAGGGTCAGTAATTTATGCGCTACCGGCAAGGGGTACCCCGGGCATCAAAGACATCATCCGGATATCCAGAGCATCATGGACATCCTATAGCATCAAAAACATCCTATGACATCCAGAGTATCATCTGGCATCAAGAACATCATCCGGGTATCCAGAGCATCCTAAAATCACCCGGCATCAAGGACATCCTATGGCATCCTGAACACCCTCCAGCATCAAGGGAGGCTGGAATCTTTGCATCTGGAGAAAGGCTGGAATGCATTTACGACCGACGGGAATATATGCGCAGCCAACCGAAATGAAGCAAACAACTGAAGTGAAGCAAACAACTTAAACGAAACAAACAGATGAAATGAAACAGCAAAACGAAGCAAACAACTGAAATGAAACAACCAACCGAAACGACACAAACAACCAAAACAAACAACTGAAGTGAAACAAACAATCGAAACGACACAAACAACCAAAACGAAACAACCAGCTGAAACGAATGTGTATGAGTGGAAATGATGTTTTTTGGAAGCTGGCAGGATTTTGTTGCCACTTTGTTGCAGAAAGGCCTCAAACACAAAAAGTAAGCACCAATAGTTTACAAGACCCGACCGACTTTCCGCACCGGCAACATAAGGCAAAACTCAGCGGGCAAAAGGCCCTAAAGCTTCTCGGTATAAAATTCTATCATGCGGGAAATGGCACGGACACATACCGGACAGAACCCCTTGGCCGAATTAGTCTTCATGCGGCAATCCGGGAAACCGCGATAGACACCCTTGGACTGATAGCCGGCACCTTCATAAATCCCGACACAAGGGACTTCTGCCGAATCAGGACCGGCCGCAATCATATCATGCCATTTTTGCGAAAAATCATATAAAGTGGTTATATTCTGCTCCCAAGGCTCACAGTCCCCGAAATAATACTCTGAAAACTGGTCATCATAATAGTATTCATCCGCAAGTCCGGCAAAACTGTGCCCGAATTCATGCACCACTACAGGACGGAAAGCCGGATGATGAGCAGTCGTAAGCGTATATGAATTATAGATTCCTCCCCCGCCGTATGTGTCGGTGTTGGCCAATATAACTATGTGTTCGTATGGTATTCCGCACAGCATGTCATGCAGCCGGCGAAGGCGCAGAGTCGTCAGATAACGGTCCGAATAAAATGTACTGAAATGCGAGCCGAGCGCCGTATTCTTCCAGACTCCGTCAAGAGGGACACTTACCCCGCTGTCTTCAGAAGGAAGAGCAACAGCCACAAAATTGAAGCGGCCGCTGTAACGGCTGAACGGCTCATGCCCCAGAATCGCATCCATGGCAGCGGCGGCATCCGCATAGAACAAATCCTGCTCATCAGCCGTATATCCTTCCGCCACAATCGCAACATCAATGCATTCCGAAGAAGCCCCGTTCCGAAGAAGATGTCTGTGAGGAGCCGGCCCGGCAGAAAGCCTCCTGATGAGAATATCATCCGGATCCACAATATGCTCCGCAGACGCGGACACACCTCCCCTGAAGTCATAAAGTTCCACCTTCACGGCAACCTTTGAAGAAGGCATCGGCATAAGAAAGACATTCTCAAATGACCTGCATACGCGCGTAGCCTCCTCTGTAGCCTGCCATTCCTGGAACAATGCCGAAAAACTCTGCCTGTAAAGGATTTCTCCGGTGGATGCATCCGCCATAGAAATCTGCCCGTTTCCGCGCACAGCCACAGAATCAAGATTATGCACTCTTCCGGCCCAGCCGCTGAAACAAGACATCTCGTCAAGCGCAATGACAGCATCTGCAGCAGTCCCTGAGAATATATAATCAAGCCTGAGAGTCGTGTCAAGCCTAAGCCCAGGACCTACGGCCGCATCGGCAAAAAATACCGGCATCAATACGAGGCAAAGCAGGAAGAACTTTTTCATATACTGTTTCACAAACAACAACACAATCAGATCTTTGATGCGCAATTGATTCCATCAAGAGCCGAAGAAACTATTCCTCCGGCATAGCCGGCCCCCTCGCCGCACGGATAAAGTCCGGACACACCGGTGTGCTCGAGAGTGTCAGGGTCACGCGGAATCCTTACAGGCGACGAAGTCCTTGACTCCACTCCAAGAAGCAGAGCCTCATTGGTGTAATAGCCATGCATCTTTTTGTTCCCTATCTGCGGAAAAGCGTACTTCAGCCTAAGCGACACATGTTCCGGAAGCAATTCATGCAAAGGAGCTGAAACAGCCCCGGGATGATATGAAGTGGCAGGAAGTCCGGAAGACGGAACCCTGCGGCAGAAATCCATCATGCGCTGCGCAGGAGCCTTAAGCGAACCCGTATAATCAAACATTGCTTTCTCCACATCCTTCTGGAACTGAAGAAGAGCAAGAGGGCCATGCACGGCATATTCAGGCAAATCCTCAGGCTCAACAGAAACCACGACGCCGGAATTAGCCCATTTGGAGTTCCTGGCAGAATTGGACATGCCGTTGAGCACAAGCTCACCCGGAGCTGTTGCAGCAGGAACAAGAATGCCTCCCGGGCACATGCAGAACGAGAAAACTCCGCGTCCCTCTATCTGTGTGACAAAAGAATATTCGGCCGTAGGCATGTACGGCTGGTATTTGCCGTGATATTGAATCCTGTTTATAAGAGACTGAGGATGCTCAACGCGCACTCCCATGGCAAATCCCTTCGCCTGAATCTCCCAGCCCTTGCGCCAAAACATCTCATAAATATCCCTTGCAGAATGCCCGGTGGCAAGAATCACCTTTTTTGAAGAATAGACAGAACCGTCTTCAGCCGTCACATCGAAACTTCCGTCACTCCTTTTGGAAATGTCCACCGCACGCGATGAAAAATGATACTCGCCTCCGTGCTCTATGATGCATTTGCGTATATTCTCCACAATTGACGGAAGCCTGTCGCTTCCTATGTGAGGGTGCGCGTCAATAAGAATCGACGGATCCGCCCCGAAACGCACAAGCTGAAAGAGCACCTCCCTGACATCTCCCCTCTTGGAAGAACGGGTATAAAGCTTTCCGTCAGAGAAAGTTCCTGCGCCTCCTTCACCGAAACAATAATTTGAATCAGGATTGACCGTTCCTTCCTTTGAAAGGGACGCCATGTCAAACTTACGCTTATGCACATCCTTTCCCCTCTCCATTATCACAGGCTTAAAGCCGCGCATAAGAAGGCGCAATGCAGCAAACATACCGGCAGGCCCCGCCCCGATTATAACCACAGGCTCAGCTGCAGAAACATCCATATAAGGCTCCGGTGCATATTCCTCCATCACCTCCCCAGGCCTGAACACCTCAATACGGTACCTGTAGAGCACATCATTCCTTGCATCAACAGAGCGCCTTGCTATACGGTAGCGCACATCAACCTTAGGCGAAACGCCCAGCGCTTTCACTGCTGCCGCCTTTATCTCATCTGCAGAAGGCTCATTTCCAAGCCTGCAGGTAATCTCGATTTCTTTCATACTGTCCTGTAAACTAAAATTCAGCAAGCCTTGATACAGGAGCCACATCAAGTGAGGTCCTTCCGCCGCTCCGGTACCGGAACCACCCGGCTATCGCAATCATCGCCGCATTGTCTGTAGTAAATTTGAATTCAGGAAGATACGTAACCCATCCTCTTTTGCGGCCCTCTTCCGTAATACGGTTTCTGAGCCCGCTGTTGGCGGAAACGCCACCACCTATGGTAATCTGCCTGATTCCGGTCTGCGCAGCTGCCTTTATCAATTTGTCCATCAGGATATCAATGAGCGCCTTCTGGAAACTCGCACAGATGTCAGCCTTGTTCTTCTCCATGAACTCCGGGTCCTCCGCAATCCTGTCCCGCACAAAATAAAGCAGAGACGTCTTGATGCCGCTGAAACTATAGTCCAGCCCAGGCACATGCGGTTTGGAGAACTTGAATCTGCAGGGATCCCCTTCCTTTGCAAGCCTGTCCACTATCGGACCTCCGGGATAGCCGAGCCCCATCATCTTGGAACATTTGTCAAAAGCCTCTCCCACGGCATCATCAATGGTCTGTCCGAGGATTTCATATTCAAGCGGTCCGTTGACCCTGACTATCTGGGAATTGCCCCCCGAGACCAGAAGACACAGATAAGGAAACTCAGGGTGCCTGTTCTCAGCCCCGTACTGACTTATGAAATTGGCAAGCACATGCCCCTGAAGATGATTGACTTCAACAAGAGGCCGGTCTATGGCCATAGCGAACCCCTTGGCAAAAGACGTCCCGACAAGAAGGGAGCCCAAAAGCCCGGGACCTCTCGTAAAGGCCACTGCCGTAATTTCAGAAGTGTCTATACCCGCACGCGAAATTGCCTCGCTGACCACAGGAACAATATTGACCTGATGGGCCCTGGATGCAAGTTCAGGTATGACACCGCCATAAGCCTTATGGACATCCTGGCTTGCGAGCACATTTGAGAGCAGGAAGCCGTCTTTGATGACAGCCGCTGACGTGTCATCACACGAAGATTCTATTCCGAGTATAATTTCTGCCATTTCTTTAATTTTTTAGCATAGTTTATGCTAATGCAACGGGGCAAAATTACGGATTTTATCCGATATTTTTACTACTTTTGCAAGTTACACCTTATAAAAACAGGAAGAGATCAAAAAGGCACTGAAAATATTCTGGCTGACTGTTGTTTCCGTCACTGCACTCATCCTGGCGCTGGCCATTGCAATCCAGACGCCCGGCGTACAGACATTCATAGCAGGCAAGGCTGCTGAAAAATTGTCAGAAAAGCTGGACGGAGATCTCAGGTTTGAAAAAATACATTTCAAGCCATTCTCAACCCTTGTGCTGAAGAATGTCACAATAATTGACAAAAATCCTGCAAGGAACGGTGACGCAAAATCTCCGGCAGACACATTTTTCACAGCAGAATACATTGCCGCCGAATTCACGCTCAAAGGCCTGATAGGGAAAAACGGCATCAGGATAGGCAAGGCAACTGTAAGAAACGGCCAGATGAATCTTGTGATTGAAGAAGACCCGAATGAACCGGGAGAAAGCACAAACAACCTCACAAGGATATTCAGAATAAAAAAATCAGAAAAAAAGAAAAGCGAAAAAGAGATATTCCACGTCAGGAGAGTCAAGCTGGAGGGCTTCAGGTTCACAATGAAGAACTACATGTCAGACAAAACAAGAAGCTATGAAGGAGGAATAGACTGGAATGATATGGATGTCATGGACATTGACATTGACGCCAAAGGCCTTGGATTCAAGGGAGGCATAATGTCGGGATCGCTGCAGAATTTGTCTTTCAACGAAAAAAGCGGCTACCGCTGCGAATCCCTGTCCGGACGTGCAAAGGTCGGGAACGGCCGCACTATAGTAGAAGACCTTCACCTCAGGGATCCATGGTCAGATGTACACATTCCGCTTTTCATGATGAGCTACAGCGGAATCGCGGATTTCTCAGACTACATAAGGAAAGTCGTCATGACAGCCATGATCGGCAAATCTGTTGCGGACATGCGCACAATTGCCTATTTCGCGCCTCAGCTCAAGGGAAACAGACTGAGGCTCAATGTCTCTTCCGGAGAATTTCACGGCACGACAGACAATTTCAGCATTAAAGCCCTGTCATTTGCATCGGCAGAGGGCGGATTCAGTGCCACCGTCAACGGAAGAATGACAGGAATCCCTGAAATAGACAGCACATACATTGATGCGTCAGTGACGGATTTCAGGACAACGTCCAAAGGACTCGGAAGATTCGTGAGCAACTGGATGAAAGAAGGCAAGCTTGACTTGTCACGGTTTGCTCCCGGAAGCACATTCGGCATAAAGGCACATGCCAGAGGCTTCCTGAACCGGCTGGACATTGACGCTGACATAAAATCAGGCACAGGAAGACTGAGCGGCGACATCAGGATGGAAAACCTTGTCAAAAAAGGCAAGCCAATAGGAATGTCCGGCACATTGGAGGCAACAGACCTTGACATAGGAAAAATAGCCGGCACCGACCTGATTGGCCATGTGACACTGCGCACAGGCATAAGGGCAAGCATAGGGACCGGAGGGTCAGGAACTGAGGCCATCATAGACTCACTTAACATAAGCAGACTGAACATTTACGGCTATGACTACAGCCGAATCAGCGGAGAGGGCACCTTGTCAGGAGACGCCTTCGACGGAAGAATCACATGCGATGACCCGAACCTCAATTTCCTGTTCCATGGACGCGTCTCCCTTTCTTCAAAAAACAAAAATGCAGTCTATAAGTTCTATGCAAATATAGGACATGCAGACCTGAAGGCGATGAACATTGACAAACGTGGAAAATCCAACATAAGGCTTACGACACATGCCGACTTCAGAAGGACAGGAAAGGGGGACATCTTCGGCGAGATAAATCTTGGGGACATTGTGCTTGAGAATTCTGCAGGAAAATATAAGTTGGGCAATGTCAACCTTTATTCACAGACTGTAAACGACACATACAGGATGAGGCTGAAGTCCGATTTTGCAGAAGGAACATACTCGGCAAGCGCCCCTGTCACCCAATTCATAAAAGACCTGACAAACATAACTTTAAAGCAGGAACTTCCAGCACTGTTCAACAATCCTGAATACAGCTGGGACGGCAACAGATACGCGCTTGATTTCACATGCAGGGACACCCGCGGGCTGCTTGCATTTGCCATGCCAGGACTCTACATCGCGGAAAACACGAGACTGAGTGCAAGAATAAGCGAAAAAGGAAGATTCAATGCAGGCCTTAACTCACAGAGGCTGGCATTCGGCAGGCAATATATGAAAGACATTGAGGCCACATTCTCCAACGGCGACGACAGTTTCCGGGGCCAGTTGACATGCAACGAGATACAGGCTGCTACCCTCAGGCTAAGCGACAATGCCTTCCGCATATTTGCTGACGACAACCACATAGGTGTCGGATATTCATACGACAACAGGAGCGAGCTTGAGAACCGCGGTGAATTCATTGTCCGCGGAGAACTGAAACGGGGACAGGATGACAGCATTGCCCTCGGCGTGGACATACTGCCCTCAACCCTTTATCTCAATTCACGTGAATGGAGAATCCAGCCGTCACACCTTGCCTTCAGAAGCGGAGAAATAGACATAGAGTCCATAGAGATTGTCAGCGGTGAACAGGAGGTCAGGGCTTTCGGAAAGGCCTCCAGGACAAGCAGGGACACACTGACGCTTGACCTGAACAGGTTCGACATATCAATCGTGAATCCTCTGCTCGGTTCTGATTTCGGAATAAGCGGGGCCGCGACAGGAAGCGCAAAGCTGATATCGCCGCTTGACGACAAGAGCTTTCTCGTCAATATGATCTGCGACTCAACCCATATTGCAGGCAAACCTGCCGGAACTGTCAATGCATTAAGTGAATGGGACGAGCAGTTCCAAAGGTTCAACATATCCGTACACAATGAACTTGACGGGCAGCGCAATATAGATGCATCGGGCACATATACACCGAGCATACGCGTACTTGAGGCCCATGCAGCCCTCAACGGACTGTCCGTAGGGTATGCACGTCCTTTCCTCGATGACATTTTCAGTGAGATGGACGGAAGCATTTCCGGCGGCATTTCAGTGGAAGGCCCGCTGGACAGGCTTGAGCTGTCAAGCAAAGACGCCAGACTGAACAACGGCATGCTGAGGATAGCCTTCACAAACGTGCCGTACTTTGCCGACGGTGCATTCCACATTGACCGGAGCGGTGTATATTTTGACGACATCAGGATACGCGACAGATTCACCGGGAGCGGCAGTGTCACAGGAAGCATAAACTGGGACAATTTCCGCGACATGAGCTTTGACACAAGGATAAAGGTCAGCGAAATAGAGGGAATCAACCTTACAGAAAAGCAGGGAGAGTCCTTCTACGGCAATATTTTCGGAACCGGAAACATCCTCATAAGCGGCCCTGTGAATTCTCTTCTGATGGATATTGAAGCCGTCACGGCCAAGAGAGGAGAATTGCATATACCGATAAATTCCACTGCCACTTCAGGAACATCAAATCTCTTGAAATTCACAGAAATACAGCAAGAGACATACATTGACCCGTATGAGGAGATGCTCACTGGCCTGGAGAAGAAGACCAAGTCATCCGGCGACTTCCGCATGAACCTGCACGTCAATGCCTCACCGGATGTCACCGCCTTCGTGGAGATAGACAAGGCTTCAGGACATGTATTGTCCGGCAACGGAAACGGCACGATCGACCTTGAGGTAAGCAGCGATGTGTTCAACATAAACGGGGACTACACTCTTACAGGAGGAAGCTACAGGTTCGTAGCCCTTGGGCTTGTAAGGAGAGACTTCACCATACAGGACGGAAGCACGGTCAATTTCAACGGAGACATATTCGACAGCAACCTCAACATTGAGGCAATATACAGGACAAAGGCTTCGCTTTCCACGCTTATTTCCGACACCACCTCAGTTGCAAACAGGCGTACAGTGGAATGCGGAATAAGGATTACGGACAAGATCAGCAATCCGAGGCTGGCATTCTCAATCAACATACCGGATCTTGACCCGACCGTAAAGTCAAGGGTCGAGAGCGCCCTGAGCACGGAAGACAAAGTGCAGAAGCAGTTCCTTTCGCTTCTGCTGTCCAACAGTTTCATTCCTGACGAGCAGTCAGGCATTGCCACCAACTCCACTATGCTCTACTCGAACGTGGCGGAAGTCATGTCCAACCAGCTGAACAACATTCTCCAGAAATTGAACATACCTGTCGACCTCGGACTGAACTACCAGCCGAACGAAAGAGGAAATGACGTATTCGATGTAGCCGTATCCACACAGATGTTCAACAACAGGGTCGTTGTCAACGGAAGCGTCGGAAACCGGCAGTATAACTCAGGAAGCACAAAGGCAGATGTCGTGGGCGACCTGGAAATAGAAATCAAGCTTGACCGCGCGGGTGCCTTCCGGCTGAACATATTCTCGCATTCAGCAGACCAGTACACCAATTATCTTGACGATTCTCAGAGAAACGGTGTCGGCCTTACATATCAGACAGAGTTCAACAAGCTCGGCCAGTTCTTCAGGAACATGTTCTCAAGCAAGAGCAAGAGACAGGAAGCCAAAAGAGCTGAAGAGCAGGCAATCTTCGAAGGAAGCCGCATAGAAATGAAGATAACAGAAGATGACAACAGAAAACATGAAAGAAAAAACAGGAAGACTGTTTCTGATACCGTCCCCGCTGGGGGAAAATGATCCGGCAGAGGTTATCCCTGCCCCGGTCCTGAAGTCTCTTGAGGGTTTCAGGACTTTTGTCGTGGAAGAAGTAAGGACTGCGAGACGCTACCTGTCACGTGCAGGGCTCAAGGGCCGTATTTCAGAACTTGAATTTTTTGAGCTGAATGAACATACCGGCCAGGAAACCGTAGAAAGTTATCTGAGGCTGTTCAGCGGCGGCAACGACGTGGCCCTGATATCCGAGGCTGGCCTTCCTGCTGTTGCAGACCCAGGCGCACAGCTTGTCGCGCTTGCCCACCGGAACGGGATTGAAGTCATTCCTGCCGTAGGCCCTTCCTCACTTATGCTTGCACTCATGGCCTCCGGACTCAACGGACAGTCTTTTGCATTCTGCGGATATATCCCGGCAAAGACAGAGGAGCGCAGGAGCAGGCTCAGGACTATAGAAAAAGTGTCCGGCCAGCTCAGGCAGACCCAGATTATCATAGAGACGCCGTACAGGAACGACTCACTTTTTGCTGACATACTTTCCGTATGCTCCCCTGCCACAAAGGTATGCGTTGCCGCCGACATAACAATGCAGGATGCATACATAAAGACGAAGAGCGTATCCGAGTGGAAAAAACATAATATTGTCATAGGAAAGCGTCCTTGCGTGTTCCTTATTCTCGCATGACATCACAATCGGTTATAATGGATAAAACAGGAATATTGGAACTTGAGGGCATGGAATTCCGTGCCTATCACGGCTGTCTGGAAAAAGAGCGCACGGAAGGAAATGACTTCATTGTTGATTTCCGGGGAGAAATCGTTGCGGAACATTCCGCGGACAGCGATTCACTGGAAGACACACTGAACTATGCACTTATATATGATGCGGTTGCGGAAGAAATGAAAGTTCCTTCAAACCTCATCGAGCACGTGGCAGGCAGAATAGTCAGAAGCTTAGAAGAGAAATTCCCTCAGCTTCTCTCATTCTCCGTAAGAGTATCCAAAAGCAGGCCTCCCGTTGATGGAGAAGTAAAGTGGTCACGCATCACACTGACGCACAACAAGCGGGAACCGGAGCAGCAGGACTGCACAAAATTTTACAGATAAATCAAACATTCTCTATTAATATGAAAAAAATAGCATTCATCACTTTGGGATGCAAACTTAACTATGCCGAGACCTCAACTTATGAAAGAGCCTTTCTGAAAGAGGGATTTGAAGCAGTTCCGTGGAGCAAGGGAGCAGACATCTTCCTTGTGAACACATGCTCTGTAACCGAACATTCCGACAAGAAAAGCCGAAATATAATCAGAAAACTTCACAGGATATCTCCGGATGCACCGATTGTGGTGACAGGATGCTATGCACAGCTGAAGAAAAAGGAAATAGAAGAAATAGAAGGCGTAACCTTTGTCTTCGGTGCTGCAGACAAAAGCAGGCTCGTTCCCGAAGTACTGGCATATCTCCGGAACGACGCCTCTGTACCCGGAGGACATGGAACGTTCTTTCCAGCCTACTCTGACGGGGAAAGGACAAGGTCTTTCCTCAAGGTACAGGACGGATGCGACTACAGATGCGCATATTGCACTGTACCGGATGCCAGGGGCGAAAGCCGCAACATCCCCATATCAAGCGCAGTGCAGCAGGCCAAGGAAATAGCGGATTCTGGAATACAGGAAATAGTCCTGACAGGGGTGAACACCGGAGATTTCGGAAAGACGACCGGAGAAAATTTCTTTGACCTGATAAAGGCTCTTGATGAAGTGGAAGGAATCAGCCGCTACAGGATTTCGTCCATTGAGCCTAATCTTCTCACTGAAGAGATGATTGACTGGATTGCTTCAGGGACAAAATTCCTCCCTCACTTCCACATACCTCTGCAGGCAGGAAGCGACACTGTGCTGAAAGAAATGGGAAGAAGATACAATACGGCGGCATTCGCGGATAAGATAAGCTATATAAGAAACAGAATGGAAAAGCCGGGAAGGCCTCTGGTATTTTTCGGAATCGATGTCATTGCAGGATTCCCCGGTGAGACCGAAGAACTGTTTATGGAAACATACAATTTTCTCAAAGATGTGATAAAGCCAGCCTTTATACATGTCTTTCCATACTCACGCCGTCCCGGCACTCCTGCCGCAGCACGGAAAGACCAGGTGCAGGACAGCATTAAGACACGCCGCGTACAGATGCTTGAGGAACTTAGCGGCGAGCTTCACGAGGCCTTCATCCGCAGCAATGCCGGCATAAAGGAACAGGTTCTGTTCGAAAGCACAGACAAAAACGGAATGATGCAGGGATATACAGGGAACTACATCAGAATCAGCAGGCCATACGACCCTGCCATGATAGGAAAAATCATAGATGTAACGATATGACGGACAAGGCAAAACTGACATTCCTCGGGACCGGGACATCCCAGGGGATGCCGATGATCGGGTGCGGGTGCGGAGTCTGCAGCAGCACGGACACAAGAGACAAGAGGCTCAGGTCCAGTGCCCTTGTCGATTATAAGGGCATGAGGATTCTCGTTGATGCCGGTCCTGACTTCCGACAGCAGATGCTCAGGGAGAATGTCACCCATGTAGATGCCATACTTCTGACGCATAACCACAAGGACCACACCGGGGGTCTGGACGATACACGTTCCTTTAATTATATGGAGAAGCGCAGCATGCAGATATACTGCGAAAAATATGTGGAGGAATCGCTGCGCAATGAGTATTCTTATGCATTTTCCGAAAAGAAATACCCGGGTGCTCCGGAGTGGAATGTGCATATCATCGGTAACCGGCCATTCACTGTCATGTCCGGGAATAATGCGGAAATGCTCGAATGGAAATCCGGACTCGGGTATGTACATATACCTTGTACAGACGGGACCGGGGAAGCTCCGGAAAAGACAGCGCAGATCATACCGATAAGAGGAATGCACTACAAGCTGCCCGTGCTGGGGTACCGCTTCGGCAATATCGCCTACTGCACCGACATGAATTTCATCCCTGAGGAAGAATTCAAAAAGCTTGAAGGCCTTGACCATTTCATAATAAACTGCGTCAAAAGCGGGCACCACATTTCCCACTTCAGCATAGAAGAAGCTGTCGGGGTATGCAGACGTGTCGGGGCAAAGCACAGCTGGCTGACACATCTGTCACACCAGCTGCCATGCCACTCCGTTCTTGAGTCTTCGCTTCCGGAAGGAATAAGACCGGCATACGACGGCCTTGTCATTGAGTGACGCCACTGAGGGCCGGATTGTCACGTCCAAGCCTACATACGGGAGGACTCATCAAGATTGCCGACTTTCCTCCTGGAATTTACGGTCTGCCCGAAACGCCATGTCAGGCCTATCTTGAATGAAGTTGAAGAAAACCTGTTGTCTATGCTGTATGAGAGCATGTCGCCGTCATAGACCCTCAGAGCCATATTCATTGAACTGAATATGTCTTCCACATAAAAATTCAGCACAAGGCGGCTGTCAAGGAAACTTTTTGAAAAGTCAAAGTTAACAGTCCAGATGCTGTCCACATTGTAAAAGCCCGCCAACTGAGGTGTGCAATACAGGCCAGAAAGCCCGGTCTTGAAATTTGCCGGCAGAAAGAAGGTCGTGGCTGCATACCCATAAAAGGCATGGCCGCTGTTGACATATCCGTCTCCCAATCCTGTATCCAGTCCCGGATATGCCCTGAAATGAGTGAAGCTGTACGTTCCTGAGAGGGTGAGATTCCACCATTTGGCAAGAGGATATTCAGACAGTGAAACTGACACATAGGCGTTTTCCTGCACCCCGGCGTTGTCATATACATGTCCCATCATTCCGTTTTCCATATCAAAGCGCGGCACCTGGATATCGTTATAGTTTCTTATATTCCCGTATCCGGAATTGACAGACAGTCTGCCGAAAAGCACCGCAGTCAAAGAAACATTATGCGAGTATGAAGGAGCGAGGTCAGCCTTTCCCTGGGTATAGGTAGTGGCATTGATATACGAGACAAAAGGATTCAGCTGCCAATATTTAGGACGGCTTATGCGATATGAATAATTGGCCGACAGAATGATTTTCTGTGAAGGAATCCAGCTGACTGTCGCATTCGGAAAAAAGTCAAAATAGGAATTATGGGTATCAGGATTGTCCTGCCATGTGCCTTTGGAGACAGTTCCTTCGGCCCGTATTCCGGCCTGGGCATTCCATTTGGCCCCGAACTGCTTTGCAACATTTGCATAGGCGGCATAAACCTGCTCACTGTATCTGAAGTCATTTTTCGAAGACGGACTTCCGGCAAGTGCCCATGGATTCTCAGATACGTCATAGTCATAGTGAGAGAATTTATTGTCAGTCAAGGACAATGCTCCCTTCAGTCCGGCCTCAATGCGTCCTGTGGACTTCCAGAAGACCGTTGTATAGTCCGCCTTCACCGAAACCAGATCAAGAATCCTGTCCGTATTTTCCATGAAACCGTAGTTTCCTGAAGGGTCGCCTACTGCAAAAACATTTGTCTGTCCAGCCTTAGTATGCCCTGCATTCCTGCTGTAGTCTGCATTTACAGTAATTTCCGCTGCCCGCGACTCATCAAAGGTATGCGTATAATTGAGGTTGGCATATATGAAATTACGTTTATCATCGGACGTGTTATTGCTCAGCATCTCGGAGTTCAGATACTGTCCAGGAGTTCCCCAGCCATAATAATCACGTATAATGTTTCCGCTGCCGGAATCCTCGCCGCTCCTGCTGAAAGCCGCATTTGCGACTACCCCGAACACATCCTTTGAGGTTATGTTCCAGTCATTCTGAAGACGTATATTGTGCCCGTTCCAATGGTTGTCCATCAAATTGCGGGAATACTGCATAGAGCTGTAGTCATTGCCATATAATTTGTTTTCAAGCACTTCTCCCCCACTGTTGCCTATATTGGGAGAGTATGAAAAAGAAGTAAGTGTCTTGTCGGTCTTATACATGAGATTGGCGGAAAGGTCAGAAGAAAGATTAAGCTTCCTGATGTCCGACTTAGGTGACGGACGCATAGAACCGTTAAGTGTCACGGAGCCGCTCAGCCCCTGCATGAACCCTTTGCGTGTCTTTATGTTGATGATGCCGCCGCTGCCCTCTGCATCGTATTTTGCCGACGGGGATGACATGAGTTCAACTTTTTCAATAGAATTTCCAGGGTTTGCCTTAAGGTACACCTCAAGATCTTTTCCTGACATTGAAGAAGGCCTTCCGTCTATCCACACGGAAACGGTCTGGCCGTTCAGCTTGACATTCCCGTCCTTGTCGATTGTCACACCCGGAGAGTTTTTGAGCACATCAAGCGCATTTCCGGTCTGGGCCACGGCAAGCTCCGATACATTAAGCACAATCTTGTCGAAATGATGTTCTATAAGTTCCCGTTTTCCTGACACGACAGCCCCTGAAAGGGCATAGGAATCCTCTTCAAGTACAGCATCGCGCAGCAATATGACTCCGTCTTGTTTATCTGCAGCCATATCCGCAACAGAAGCGCGGAAATCAGTGTAGCCTATGAAGGAGCACATAAAAGAAAGACTTTCATCCAACGCAACAGCTTTTGACGGAGCTATCTCAAAAGTTCCGTCTTCTGCAGACGTGGCCCCGGAGAGCACTGTTCCCGAAGAATCCGTGATTGCCACTGTCGCATATTGTATAGGCCGGCCTCCGGTATCCACCACCCTGCCGCGAAAAGAATACGGTCCTGATGCAAATGCCGGCAGGAAGGCAAGCAAAAGAAGGAGAGATGAAATAATTGTCTTGTTCATTTTATAATATTTTAAACTTCGTTTACAATCACTACGTCCCGGCACAGGAATTACCCCACGCTCATTTTATAGTGTATTAGTTTAATAATACACTGCAAAGTAAATAATTTTTATGGGAATAAACAATAGTGCCTTGCGGGGAAATCTGAAAATTGTTATATTATTATATAAGGTATTTTTGTGGACGGTTTTAGGAAAAACAGCCCCAAAAGAAACATAAAAGAATTTTGGAATAAATTTTAAACAGTTTCTTAAATATGGGGAGAAGGGACAACAGACCTGTCTATAAGTCCGCGCAGGACAGCCTTCCAGTCACAGTCGCCCTCCGGGGATGAAAACATGCGTGACAACTCCTCAAGCGAATATACTCCGCCCCGAGATTCAATATATGCAACGAGACGGCCTTCGATTTCCTCCTGAGAATCGTGCTGCCCGGCAGACCGGTCCCCTCCGCGAGATGAACGGCAGACGTCACAAGTACCGCAGCTGCCTGCATCCTTCTGTCCGAAATAGTCGAGCAGGTATGTACTCCTGCAAATGTCATCCTCCTGGATGTACCCTATCATTTTCTCCATTCTGGCAAGGCTGGAATTTTTCAGCAGATTGTATCTGTCCGGATCCAGATTGACATTCTTGGGCCTCAGGCGGTCATGGTGAAGATACAGGACAGTGGCATGGTCACAAGGTATATACTTTATGATGTGCTCTACGGAAAGTTCGTACAAAACCTGGCGCAATGAAGGCACGGATATTCCGAGCAGGCCGGCAATATAGTCCTCGTCTATAGGCACCGGCCATGAGAAGAGTCCTGTATACTTCCTCATAAGCACTTCCAGCAAAGAAGACATGCGCGGGTCATGGAACTGCATGTCATACAATTCATTCCTGTCCGCACGGATCTGAACTTTCGTAGCGATGTCAACATCCTCCGACAATGTCCAATGGCCGGTCCGTCCTATATATACTATTGCGTACCATGCAGAGGCGCGTTGAAGCCTGTACCTTCGGCAGAACTCTTCAAAATCAAACTTGAGCTGGCGCCCTCCCCCGGTATCATACGGTATATCAAAAAAGACATGCACCTTATGATAAATGTCCTCAATATAATCCAACGGCGGGAATGACACTGCAGCTATCTGACGCATCCGGCGTATGTCCCCCGAATTCCAAAGCATCACGGCAAAACTGCGTTTTCCGTCACGGCCTCCCCTTCCGGCCTCCTGGAAGTAAGCCTCCGGACTGTCAGGCACGTCAAAGTGAATTACAAAGCGAACGTCGGGCTTGTCTATTCCCATGCCGAATGCATTTGTGCAGACCATCACCCGTATCTGGCCTGATTTCCACTTTGCCTGCCTGTCAGAACGCGACTGCGTCCCCAGGCCTGCATGATAGAATGACGAAGATATGCCGTTTGAAGAAAGATAGGTGGCAAGTTCTTCCGTCTTTTTTCTGCTGCGGACATACACGACTCCTGTTCCAGCAACTGACGAGCAGATGTTCAGCAACTGTCCGAGCTTGTCCTCGCTGCGTCTCACTATATAGGAAAGATTCGGACGCTCAAAGCTGCTCTTGACCAAAGTCCGTTCCCTGAATCCGAGCCTGTCCATTATGTCTTCCGCTACTTCGGGAGCAGCAGTCGCAGTCAGCGCAATAACAGGGGCATCGACAATCTCCCTAAGCTTTCCGATACAAAGATATTCAGGCCTGAAGTCATAGCCCCACTGGGATATGCAATGAGCTTCGTCAACAACTATATAGCTGACATTCATGTCATATACATACCGCAGAAACATTTTTGTGGCAAGACGCTCCGGTGACACATACAGAAACTTGAAGTCTCCGTAGGCGGCATTATTAAGTGCAAGCTCCACTTCTCTGCGCCCCATGCCAGAATTTACACACAGGGCCTTTATTCCGCGGTCATTGAGATTCTGCACCTGGTCCTTCATCAAGGCCACGAGAGGAGTCACGACAATTGCTATGCCTTCATTCATCAGGGCAGGAATCTGGAAGCACACGGACTTGCCGCCGCCGGTCGGAAGAATGGCAAGTACATCCCTGCCGTCCAACGCAGCGGATATTATCTCTTCCTGTTTCGGACGGAAAGAATCATGTCCCCAATATTCCTGCAGGACATCTATAGGAG
>CAMWUW010000030.1 GCA_947177525.1 uncultured Bacteroidales bacterium
CTGACATGGGCAAGGTGATGGGTGTCGCGACCAAACGTCTTGCGGGACTTGCAGACGGAAGGCTGATTTCAGCAACCGTCAAGAAACTTCTTGCCTAACAGGATTGGAGCGCAAAATACAAATATCCGAAACTCTGATACTTACGCAATGACGGGCGCCAAAATCCGGCACCCGTCATTATGTAAAATCATATCAATAGATTATATTTTACGTCGCATTACTCGGCAGTCAGGTAGAGCACCCGGCTCGACCAGTCATTCTGCAGATGATAGTCCACAATGTGACGGTAAGGTATCTCCAGGCCATTCTCCATCAGGAACTTTCCGCTGAAGGCCTTGCCCTCGTATGGCAGAGGCACGTTGTCAATGCAGTTCATCTCACGGACACGGTAGAGCCTGTCAGGATCAAGCCCGGCCATCCTGACTTTCGGGAAGTGCTGGTCGCAGAATGTCTCTAATTTCCACCAGTAGAACACCGCCTGCGACTTGTCTGCCGAACAATACATCATGGAGGCCATGTCAAGACCGTCATACGGAGACACAAGCCTGTAGATGTCACCGAACTGCACGACCGGACGGATCATCTTGTACTCCTCAATGGCATTGCGGCACAGGGCAATCTCCTCCGGCGTCATGTTCTTTGGCTGAATCTCCATGCCAAGACGTCCGCTCATTGCAACATCTATCCTGTACTTAATCGGTATTGTCCTGAAGGTCTGGTGGTTAGGCGCGGCGCTGATATGCGAGGCCATTGCTATTGCCGGGAAGAAGTATGACGTTCCCCACTGCATGTACACTCTCTGCAGGGCATCCGTATTGTCGCTCACCCAGAACTCATCGAACCAAGGCATCACACCATAGTTGGCACGTCCGCCGCCGCTTGCGCAGGCCTGTATCGTGATGTCCGGATACTTTGCACGGATACGGTCACAGACCTTTGCAAAACCACGGTGATACTCAATATACATATGGCTCTGCCTGTCTTTAGGAAGGTACTGCGAACCGTGGTTCATTATCGCCATATTCGCATCCCACTTGATATAGTCGATTTCAGGATTCTCCGTCATGATGTCATCCACAATCCGGAACACAAAATCCTGTACGGCCGGATTGCCAAGATCGAGTACAAGCTGAGTGCCGCCACGTCCCGTAACAGGGTCACGCTGAGGCGCCTTGATTACCCAGTCGGGGTGTTTTTCATAAAGTTCGCTTACAGTATTGGTCATTTCCGGTTCAATCCAGATGCCGAATTTCACACCATGCTTCTTCGCGCATTCGACAAGTCCGGGGACTCCTTCGGGAAGTTTCTTTGTATCCACCTGCCAGTCACCCAGGGCGCAATTGTCCGTAAGACGCGGATACTTGACTCCGAACCAGCCGTCATCCATGACGAAAAGTTCACCTCCCATGGAGGCAATGTCTGCCATCATCTGGTCCATTCCCGGCTCATTGATGTCGAAATACACACCTTCCCAGCTGTTCAGAAGAATCTTGCGCAGACGGTCACCGTGGGCAATTCTGTGGCTGCGTGCCCATCTGTGGAAATTGCGGCTCGCACCGCTCAGACCCTCGTCAGAATACGTCAGTGCCAGTTCCGGCGTCCTGAACACCTCTTTTGAGGCAAGGACATACGCGGAATTGTCCGGGTTGATGCCGGCAAAGAACGAATGCCAGTCCGTGTCATCAGTGTCAATGCGGAGTTCATAATTGCCGCTGTAGCAAAGGGCTGCCCCTATCACACGGCCCGAATTCTCCTGTGGCCTGCCGTCAAGCGAGAACATGACCTCAGAGTGTGCAGTATGTGAATTGCGGACACCATCCTTGTTCTTAATCATCTTAACACCGGGCAGAAGAGGCTCCTGTACAAGCTGGCCCTCATTTGCCCATGTCCCGGAAAGATGGCTCAGCCACACTTGCCCGCGGCGGACAGGAAGAAATCCTGAATCGAAACGCGTAAGGGTGACAGGCTTTTTGCCGAGGTTCTCAATTTCAGTCCATGTCTCGATCATGTCCACATCCATGTATGCACGCCAGCAGACCTTGACTGTGAGGGGATATACAGTGTCTTTGAGAAGCACCTCAGTAAGTTGTGTCCCGTCCTCAGCCCTCTGTGTCCATGAAGCCACTCTCAGGTCGGTTGACATGTTTCCGTCAGGATATGTCGCAGCGAATGCAGCTTCAGCAGTGCACCTCATCCCGTATGCCGGATAGGCATTCACACCATTAAAGCCAGCATCCCGGACTGACGCAAAGTCGGCATCCGCAAGAGAGGCCCCGAAATAAAGTATTTTCAGAGTCTGTCCTTCCGATGCATCTATGACCATTTCCGTCGAAGGGGTTGAAACCCGTATCTGCGCGGCCAGCGTGAAACATGAAATGGCTGCCGCAGCCAAAAGAGTTATTTTTCTGTACATATCTTGTGAATTATTATGCGGAGAGGTTTCTTCTATTTCAAAAGAGTCCGGCGAACAAGGCATCCCCAAGGTTTGATGTCGCTTTCAGACCAAGATCCTTCCGACGACGCAGACGGAAGCAGCATCGAACATGTCTCGTCCTTGTCGGAAAGGGACCACATCAGGAAACTGATGTTCCTGTCTGCCATCCATCCTGTCCATTCGCAGAAAGACTCCTCATCAAGAGGGCCGTCCCCGTCTGCATTCATTCCGCCGCATTCTGTCACAAACAACGGCAAGCCTTTGCTTAGGGCGTAGTCTGCCTTGTCACGAAGCCAGCCTTTATGTGTGCCTGCATAAAAATGAAGCGAATACATGAGGTTGCCGTATCCCTCCACAGGATCATCGGCGGCGTCATCCACATTCTGCGACCAGCGAGGTGTACCGACTATGATGACAGCGTCCGGCTCGATCGCACGGATTGCGGCGACAACGGTCTCCGAATAGGCCTTCACTTCGGGCCAGGTGTAATCCGTCTGGGCCTCATAGTCCTTGTAGGCAGGTTCGTTCCATATCTCGTAAATAACATTCGGGACTCCCTTGTATTTGGTTGCCATGTATGTGAAGAACTCGACGGCCTCTTCCGTATGAAGCTGGTGGGCATGCCAATCGACAAGGACATACACCCCGTTTTCGATTGCCGCGTCCACAATGGTTTCCGCACATTCCTTACCGAAATCAGGATCATCGAGGTAACATGGCGCCTGAGCCTCAGGAGCCCGCAATTCGACTCCCACGGCAGCCCTGACGACTTCCGCTCCCCATTCGTTCACGACATGGGACACGGTTTCACCGTTGTAGAACCTTGGCCATAGCACATTCCAGCCGAAGCTGACTCCCTTCAATGCGACAGTATCGCCCGATTCATTGACGAGGGCTGTTCCTTCGACCCTCAGATGTTCCACGGCCCTTTTGTCCGTACAACAAGACACGCATGACAGCATGCTGCCCATACCCAGCAAGACAGTGCCGAGCAAAAAAGATTTGGTTTTCATAGTTTTGAGTGTTTGAAGTTGTCCAGGTAAGTATCAAAAGCCGCCGGGAATCTCCTGAAAGATTTTCAAGAGAAATCCCGACGGTATGGGATGGCTATGACGCGCGGCGGATTTCGAGCTGCGCCTGAATCTCTTTCATCTTCTTGGTCGTCAGAGGATAAATCGAGATGAAGGCAAGAGAAAGGGCAGCCACACCGGCCGGCACAAAGCTCATGATTGCACGCACCCATATAAGGGCTGATTCAGTCTGCACCGCGCCTGCGACTGTACTGTAGCCGACGGCAGCCAGGATTGCAGTCACAGCAGAGCCTCCGATTGCACCTCCGAACTTCTGGGCCATTGAAGAAGACGAGAAGATAAGGCCTGTGGATGCCGTATTGAATTTAAGCTCAGCATAGTCAGCAATATCAGCATACATGCTCCATACCAAAGGTGACACGATACCTGTCAGGATGGAAATCACCACCTGGAGGAGCATCATGACCCAATATCCGGCAGCTGTGCAAGGCACAAAGAAGAATGCGGAACTGAGGACAATCAGGAGAATAAGGCAGGCCATGAATGTAGTCTTCTTGCCTATCATCCTTGTAATCATAGGAGTCATTGCCACTCCGGCCATGTTTGCAACCTCACCGACAGCGAAGAAGATTCCTGCATAAAAGATAAACTCCATGGAGAATATGCTGAGGGTCGCACCGTCACCGATTATGCTTGCAAAGAAGAACGGGCCTACCGTATAGCGCACTGCATTGAAGAAATTAAAGAACAGCACTCCTCCGAGAAGAATCCACCATGGGGCATTCCTGAAGAGAGACCCGAGGTCTGACACCACGGAAGTCTCTTTCTTCTCGCTCTTGACCTTCTCGCGGGTCATCACAAAGGTAAGGCAGAACAGGACGGCACAGCAGATTGCGACAACAATCATTGCATACTGCCATGAAGCCGGGTCATTTACATTGCCCTCTATGCCCTGCATCTTGTTGAAAGCCTTGCAAAGAGGCTCCCATCCGGCAAGGACGATGAAGCTGCCGGCGTAGGCGAAGAACATGCGGAAAGACGAGAATACGGTCTTTTCATCTGAATCGGAGGTCATAACACCGAGCATGGCCCCGTAAGGTACATTGATGGCGGTATAGACAGTCATCATCAGGATATAGGTAACGTATGCCCAGATGCGCTTGCCTTCATAGTCCATGGCCGGCGTCGTGAACAGGAGAACTCCGGCTACGGCAAACGGGATTGCAATCCACAGGAGATAAGGGCGGTATTTTCCCCATTTTGTTGAAGTCCTGTCGGCAATCACGCCCATCATAGGATCTGAAATGGCATCCCACACACGTGTAATAAGCATAAGGAATGTCGCATCCACCAGACTTAAGCCGAATATTGTTGAATAGAAAAACGGCAGATAGGCCGTGAATATTTTCCAGAACATTGAAGAGGACATGTCACCGAATCCATATCCGATCTTCTCAGAAAGCGGAGCCTTTGCAGGCTGATTGACAGAGATTTTTTCTGACATAGTTAATGTGGTTAGGTTTATGTTTGCGCACCATTGCACAAATCCTTGCAAATATACTGATTTTTTTTGAGATTCACAGCCCGGAATTCTGGAGGCAGAAACAACGGCGGCATCTCTACACTTATTTCAAGCCAAGCCATGTGCTGAGTCTTTTCCCGAAAACCTTGTCTGATATGATTATTGCCGCAAGGCTTGCAGACAGCAGCACGAACGAGTTTAGGGGAAATGGAATCATGCCATAGATGGGGATTTGCCTGAATATTTTTATCAGCAGCACATGGACGAAGTATATTCCGAATGAGAAACTTCCTGTAAGAAGCAGTGCTTTGTGGCCCGAAACGTCATAGCTGCCTGCAAGAAAACGGCAGGATGCAAACAGGACGGCAGTATTGGTCAGATATGTGGATAGTTTCAGCTGTGAACCGCAATTGGGTATGCCGTGGTATTGCAAGAAATATCCTTCGCACATCTCCAATGACAGGGCGGCAAGGTAAAAGAATGTAAGCCAGGATGTTTTGCATTGCGCTCCGACAATCCCGTTCCCGCAGAGCAGCCCTAAATAATAGTATGGAATCCAGGCCAGGCATGAGGTGTTCCACCATACGCCGGTAAGTTTGCCGAGTTCATGTCCGTGGAGAAGCGGGAGGTATTTGAAAAACAACAGGGACAAAGGCCCTATGGCAAAAATCAGAAAGCGGTATCTGCTGCGTGACGCAATCTTGAATAGCGGTGTAAGAAGTGCCAATTGGACGTACACGAAGATGTAATAGAGGTTTGCGCCTCCGCCTGCCGTTGCTGTGTTGTAGAGAAATCTTGTGCCGATATTCCTTGGCGATAAAACAGTATAGAAGAATGTCCATATCATATATGGCACAAGAACCCTTATGCTACGTTTCCAATAGAATCGGAGCCATTGTTTGTTGCTGCTGTACCTGTCGAAAACGGTAAGGTAACCTGACAAGAACAGAAACATGGCGACTGCAAAATTCACAAACGGCCTTACCCATACTTCCATGGAAGAGGGGCATGTGTGGATGATTATGACGGCCATGATTGCAGCCGCCCTCAGTATTTGTACCTTGTCGTTTTTCATTTGTCTTATGCCGGACCGGGCCAATTATTGCCGTGCAGGTGTCAGGTCTTCCGGAAGTATGTCGAAGACCCAGGTGATGTCTTCCATGGGCGTTCCTGTATCTTTTCTGTATTTCCTCCAATTTGACTCGTCGAACAAATCACGACTGAAGCCGTTGGTATTTCCTATGCTCCATGTATTCAATGAATCACCATTTGCCTCAAATAAAGTTATCATTTTCACATGCTCGGTCAATATTGAGAATTTGGGCTTGCCTTCGTATGCATAAGGATTGAAATATAATATGCTTAATGAATCTTTCGGCATGACACATTGTCTGATATTCCAATCATTATGAAAACCATGGCATCTCACCATGATTGGTGAGTCGGTTTTATTTTTGACAAACCATTCTGTATCGTGGACGTTCATCCATTTAGGAGGGTCACACGCTGACAGGCTTGCAATAGCAACTATAATTAGAAATAACTTCTTCATCTCACTTAAATAAATTCAAATTCCGAACCTTTCTCCGCAACAAAAGAATCTTTTATCATAATAGAATTCTTACAATTGACAACCAGCTTTTCTCCACTGGCAATATTGACATTTTTTATCAGTATATCTTTTCCATAATATGTCGTATAAGTTGCAATAGTAAGATTTTCAAGAACTACATCATAATCCGGTTCTGCTTGAAAATCTGTTATGTATTCTTTGAAAATCTGTATGATTTCCGTAGCCTTGTCTGGATTTTTGTAGCAGAGTTCATTTGCCAATCCCAAATAAGTGTCTTCTCTTAAGCAATCATAAATCTGAATCTTCAATGCTAATTTACGTTTGTATATATCCCAAAATATATGTGGGTATATCCATCCGTCTATAGGGTCATCTTTAAAAGTTTGAGCAATTTCCGTTGTTTTATTATAGTTTTCCTGTTTTAGCACTTCTCCCATAAAATACCCCCACATTTCTCCCACACCGCATAGTTCTGCATTTTTTCCTGTACCATCGCCATAGGCTCCATAAGTTATTATATAGCTTATATATTTGGCCCAATAAGCACTTCCGACTAAGCTGAAATGGCTGGGTGTTGCCTATTAATATATTCCCTCCGACATATTTAATTTGGGCTGAGGCCGTAAAAGCAGCAGCAAATAACAAAACAACTAGTGTTGCTCAAAAATAAAATGTTTCATGTTCATAGTATTAATTAAAGTGAATTATTATAAACTTGGTTAGTTAAATATTTTATTTATACCCAAAAGTACAACCAATTATTCTTTTCTCAAAGTTTTGCGACGGCGATTTTTCTTTATTCGTATTTGTTGTATATATGTTCTAACAAATATCGGGTGTGTCTGTTTGAGAGGCCATTGGAGCGGTATATGCGGAAATGTGTCATTTAATTAATATATAGGTGATTTTGTGGGCTATTGGGAATGTTTTATTTGAATTTTTCTTGTTTTTCGGTGTGGTCAACCTCGACCTGGTTCCCAAATATTGAATTCTCAGAGAGTTATTCTGACTTTTTAGTCCTCCTCTTTATATTGAGATCCCCGGTCAAAGCCGGGGATGACTATTTGAATGGATCCCGTATGAATTAATCCTTAAGACACCCAATAGGAATGACATAGACTCCGTCTTCTCTTCGGTATGCGTATTTGCCGACTCCGATGATTACTGCCATGAATGTAGGTGCTGGCATCTTATCGGTATCGATGCTTGCTGCGAGTTTGAGCATGTTGGAGGCTCCTTCGTTGATATATTCTTCTCCTCCGAGTTTTACTTCCAGGAGGGCGTAGTTTCCGTTTCGTCTATGGAGAACGCTGTCGCATTCCAAGCCGTTGCTGTCTCTGTAGTGGTAGAGTTGTCCGTCTAATGCTTCTGCATATACGCGGAGGTCTCTTACAACCATATCTTCAAAGAAGAATCCGAATGATCTTAAGTCGTTTATCAGGTCTTTTGGGCCTAGACCTAATGCGGCTGTTCCTATGCTTGGGTCAACGAAGTGGCGTGTGTCGCTGGTTCTGATGGCTGCTTTACTTCTAATGTTGGGATTCCATGCTGGGAGATCTTCTATTACATATAACTTTTTAAGAGCCTTGATATAGTCTGCTACTGTGTCGTCATCCAAGGTGCTGGAGTCATTTGCCAGCATGTCCTTCTTTATGGTTGAGTGTGGGATCTGCTGTGATATGTTTCTTGCGTAGGAGCGGAGCAGCAGTTTGGCACGTTCTGAACTGCGTTTGACTCCATCTACTCGTTGGATGTCTTTGTTGACTACAGAATCGACATAATCGAATGCCTGGTCAAGAGCGACTTCTTTAGGAATCAATGTTGCCCATGGCCATCCGCCTCGGCATGTCAGATATGCGATGTCGTCTATGGTGAGTTCGTTGGTCTGTGGTTCGAATTGTTTTCCTTCAAATAAGTCTGTCAAGCTGATTTTGCCGTTTGATTCGCCAGATTCATAGAGGCTCATCGGTCGCATCTTGATATATGAATATCTTCCTGTGCCGCTATGGATTGTTTCGTCGGCTTCAGGAAGGACTGATGATCCTGTTAATATGAATTGTGATGGTTCGCCACGTTTGTCAACTTCGCTGCGGATGGAGTCCCAGATAGGGGGCAGTGCCTGCCATTCGTCAATCAGTCTTGGGTTTTCGCCTTCGAGTAGGGTCTTGGGACTGAGTTCGATTAATTGTGCGCTTTGTTTCAGGACTGCAGAGTCTCCCAAGTCAAGGATGCTCTTTGCTAGCTGCTTGGCAGTCGTCGTTTTGCCGCACCATTTGGGGCCTTCTATCAGCACAGCGCCCTTTCCAAGCACTTTTCGCTTAAGAATTCTATCTGAAATTCGCTGTTTGTAATCTTTCATGACATTTCTTTTATGAGACAAATTTAACATTTGTGAGTTAAATATCAAAGAAATAGAGAGGACATTCGGTTAAATGTGGGTGTTTTGTTCGGTGAATTATGGTGTATTTGTTCGGTTGATTGTGGATGTTGTATCAGCTTCTGGTTTCGGTGACAGTCCTCTGTTTGAGTTGACGAAGATATTCTCGGTTTCGTGCTTTTCCTGCAATGTTGGCGAAGCGAGTTGAGCAGTACTTTTTGGTACTTTTCTGTGATTCGAATTCTACTCCGCAGTGTTGGCAGATTCGTTTGTGTGTGAATAACGAGTACATAATACTGTAGTTGTCCAGCATTTGTAGAGTTTTCGCCTGATTTGTTGTTCATCTTTGTTCAGTGATGTTCAAGGTTGTCTATCTACCATGTCATACTGATTTACTTATTGGGTGCTTGTACCGGGAAGGTACAAATGCGGTACAAATCTCAACGAATCTCTATCAATATGCGTTAATATTAAACAATAAATCCATTACCGCAGGAGCTGGTAACGGACTCATGTTGTGGTAGATAGTATCATTTATCGTTAGTTATTGATTATTAATTACTTAACGGCATGACACATTGTCTGATATTCCAATCATTATGAAAACCATGGCATCTCACCATGATTGGTGAGTCGGTTTTATTTTTGACAAACCATTCTGTATCGTGGACGTTCATCCATTTAGGAGGGTCACATGCTGACAGGCTTGCAATAGCAGCTATAATCAGAAATAATTTCTTCATCTCACCTAAATAAATTCAAATTCCGAACCTCTCTCCACAACAAATGGATCCCGTATTACAATCGAATCCTGACAATTAATAATCAGTTTAGCACTATTTGCCACACTGACATTTTTTATTAAAACTGACTTACCATAGTATGTGGCAGCTGTTTTTATATTCATGTTTTCAAGAACTAAGTCGTAATCAACTTCCAATTGTAGAGTTTTTATATATTGTTTGAATATCTTACGGATTTACAACGGAATAAGTTCCGTTGTAATCTTCTTTTCAGCCCCCCAAAAAAATCATGAACTGTGGCAAGCACAGTTGCCATCCAAAAAATCAAGTGCCCGGAAGAAGGCTTAAGGCAGAATAATATAGCCAGCTTCCGGACACCCGCACAGATACTTTACTTCAGATTCTTGTCAATGAGCCTGTTAAGTCTGCGCACTGTTTCAGAAGTGGTCAGCCCGTCAGGCTCCGTGTTCATGCAATAGTCAACGAGGCGGTCAACCGTGGAAGTCGCGACATGCATCCTCGTGTCACTCGAAGCATAGTAGATGAACACCTTGCCGTCCTCATCAACTATCCATCCGTTCGCGAACAGCACATTCATGACATCTCCCACGAACTCCTCGCCTTCCGGAACCATGAAGAAGCCGGCCGGATCGGCAATCACCTTTGTCGGATCTTCGAGCGAAGTCATGTACATATACAGCACATATCTTAGTCCGGAAGCACATCCGCGCACCCCGTGTGCAAGATGAAGCCATCCCTTAGGGGTCTTTATAGGATGAGGGCCTTCACCGTTCTTTACCTCACGGATTGTATGGTAATGACGGCTGTGTATTATCTTTTCTTCTCCGATTTCGACATTCTCCATGCTGTCGACAAGTGCCCAGCCGATTCCCCCGCCGTTTCCTGCATCAATGAAACCGTCCTGCGGACGTGTGTAGAGAGCATATTTCCCGTCAACAAACTCAGGGTGCAGCACCACATTGCGCTGCTGTGAAGATGACTTCATGTCAGGAAGCCGCTCCCAATTGATAAAATCCTTAGTCCTCGCCACACCGGCTGCGGCAACGGCAGAAGACAGGTCACCGGAAGCCGCAGAAGGGTCCTTGCGCTCCACGCAGAATATGCCGTAGACCCAGCCGTCCTCATGCGCAGTGAGACGCATGTCATAAATGTTGGTTGCAGGCTCACCGTAATCAGGCATTGTCACAGGACGGTCCCAGAAACGGAAATTATCTATTCCGTTCGGACTTTCCGCCACAGCGAAAAACGACTTCCTGTCAGCAGCCTCGACCCTCACAACGAGAAGGTATTTGCCATTCCACTTGATTGCTCCGGAATTGAACGCCGCATGGATTCCGAAACGCTCCATAAGATAAGGATTGGCATTTCGGTCAAAATCATAGCGCCAGAACAGCGGTGCATGCTCTCCAGTCAGGATAGGATACTTATAGCGCTCGTAGACGCCATTGCCCTCTATAGGCTCGTTTTTTCTTGTGATGAGAGCCTCATGTTCATTCTGAAGCCACTCTTTTCTTTCATCGAATGTCATTGTCAATGTGTATTTCGTATTACATAAAAATCATCTGGTCAAGTGCACTGAATGCCTTGAAATCATCAGCAGAGTCCTGGCCCGGCCAAGGTGCATAGAAATGTCCCGGCTGGTCGCATGCGTTCCTCCATGTCAGCACATATGCAACAGGATAGTCCTTAATTGCAGGATAAAGCACTCCGGTCCACCATGAAGCGTCAGGGATACCCTCATACCCAGTCTCGGTCAGAGCAAGCAGCTTCTTGTGCTCCTGCCCGACCTTCACCATTATGTCAAGCGCATTCTTCAGTTCCGCCGCATACTGCTCTGCCGGCCCATACTGGTAGCAATCGACACCGATCATGTCAACCATGGCGTCGCCCGGCCACCTTTCCATATAGATTTCCTCAGTCACACCGCCTGCCCCTGGAGAATAAGACCACACAAGATTGTCAAGCCCTCGATCAGAAACCATATAATCATATGTCATTTTCCACAGGGCCTTATACTGCTCAACAGTACACAGGTCACGGCCCCACCAGAACCAGCTCCCCGTATGCTCATGCCACGGACGGAAAATCACAGGGACAGCCCTGCCGTCAGAAGTCCTGAAAGACTCCAGATAGTCTGCCGCACGGGAAAGCCACTCCATGAAAAGTTCATGGCACTGTCCTTCCTCAAGCACCGAGGCAACAACCTCTTTCGAAGAAATGTCCCACGAATCACCGCCGGTAAGCGGATTGCGCGGATGCCACGAGAAAGTGACGGTTCCTCCCCTTTCATAATGCGCAAGAGCCGATGCACGCATCTGCGAGAACGGATTACCGTCAAGATTGCGGTCATTCCCAAGCTCGATTCCGCCGAGGTCAAGACCGTATACCGCAGGATATGAGCCGCAGACATCCTTCACATCAGACTGCACATATTCACTGGCATCAGCGTCAAGCCTCCATGTGTGCCCGTACATCAGGTCATCCTGGTGGCCGTACATAATTTTCCCGTCTTTGACACCGTCGGCAAGGGAAGCCAGCAATTCATCTGCCGGAGTCATGCTTTCAATGCTGCCGGCACAAGAGGAGATTACAGCGGAAATTGCCATAAAGGTCATAGGTTTCAGTATATTTCTCATAATAAAGGGTATATTCATTTTCATGTGGAACTTCTATTTCGGAGCGTTCGCATATACGCTCTCGAGAGTATATGACGGGTCCTCATTGTTCATAGCATGTACCATCGTCTCCACAGCCTTGCGCGCACCCTCTGAAGGGAACTCGCCCGTGGCATGGTTGAAATACGCGTGAGTCTCCGCTCCTGCACCTTCCGCTCCGTTGTCCCATACGAAGGTTGACATTCCATAAGTCTTTGCGGCTTTCACCACATATTCAAACCAATATCTCTGGAATTTCTGCTCATGCTCTGTCGCACGGTTGCCGCATCCCATCTCGCCGATATAGACAGGCACACCCTTGCTGATGAATTTGTCATACAGCTTGACAAAAGCCTCAGTCACCTGCTCCTCATTCGAGCCGGGCGCTTTCTTGGAAGGGTCGGCAGTATGTCCCCACTCCGAATATTTGGCATTGAGGGTATAATCACCCGGGTCATAATAATGCACAGCCACAATCAGCCTGTCCTTAGCGGTATCCTCAGGCAGCACCATATCTGAGACCGTGAAATCTATATTCGTGCAATAGCCAGGAACCACAAGCAAACGCGAAGCATTATTCCCGCCGGTGGCACGCACCGCATCAACAAATTCCTGATTCCAGCCGTTGAGGCATCTGTACTGCTTTCCGCCGTCAGTACGATTGTCTCCCCAGCCCCATTTGCCGTCATGAATCTCATTGAACGCCTCAAAAATCAGGAAATCACCCTTGTCCCTGAACTTCCCGGCAATCTGAGACCACATGGCGCGTATCTGCTGCCTTATCTGGGCATTCTTCTCGTCATTCACCGCAGCAGTCTTGATGTCAAGCCAATATTTGCTGTCGCCCCCGTCATGATGTATGTTTACAATCGCATTCAGCCCTGCATTTTCAGCATATCCCACAACCTCGGCAACCCTGTCAAGCCAGTCATTGTCAATCTTATACTCCGGAGCCTCTCCGAACTTTCCGAGCCAGGTCACCGGTATGCGCACAGACTTGTAGCCTGCCGCCTTGACCTTATCGAACAATGCCTGAGTAGCCTTCGGATTGCCCCATACAGTCTCTCCCGCAACACCATTGTTGTGAGCATCAAGCTGATTTCCGAGATTCCACCCCATGCCGAGCTTGTCCAGGACCTGCCATGCGGCATTATCCTCAGGCTCAGGCACGGGCTCTGCCCCCTTTGCCTGCTGGCGCACCTCGACATATTTCTTTTCATCACCGGCAACCACGGAAATGCGCGTTGTCCTTTCTTCCCGTGTCACGTTCTCATTTGCAGAAACAGTGACGGAATATTTGTACGGCGTTCCGGACGCCTTTGCTGATGCGTTTATCCAGTCTGCCCCGGGCACAACATATAGTTTCCCAGAAGTCTCCACATTGAAAACCTGCTCGCCTGCGGCCGCCCCGAAATCAAGGGAAGTCTTGTCAACCGACAAAGTCACAGTATCTCCATTCACGCCTTTTTCCTCCGGAGAGCAACATGTCAAAGCCGCTGCAGAAAAAAGAGCGGCAATCGCAATTGTCATATAATCAATTATTTTCATAAATATTTATCACAAAAACAGTTCAAGTTTATGATAGCCCGGCTCATACGGCACATAAGTGCTGCGTCCGTCAGCGCCATTGTGTATCGTTATGTCATATACAGCATCACGGAAAACCCGGTGTACAGTATAAGAGGATATTTCCGCAGGCAGGCACGGACATATCTCAAGCCCGCCATAATCAGGACGGATGCCCAACAGATATTCAGTGACGGCATGCCAGTTCCATGCGGCAGTTCCCGTCAGCCAGCTGTTCTTTCCCTCCCCGGGGCGGAATGCATCCTTGCCCGCCACCATCTGGCAATAGACGTAAGGCTCGACCTTGTGCAGTTCCTGGTCACGTATGAATGCCGGAGAAATTTTGCAATAATGCTCCCATGCATCCTCACGCCGCCCGCAAAGAGCCTCTCCTATCACAATCCAAGGATTGTTGTGGCAGAATATGCCAGCATTCTCCTTATATCCCTTAGGATATGAAGAAATCTCCCCATACTCAGGCATATAGCGCGTAAAGGCGGGGTTATTGAGAACGATTCCGTGCTCACAGTCAAGCAGTTCCTTTACACTGTCCAATGCCTTGGAGCACAGGCCATCCTCAGCACCGATTCCGGCCATCGTGCACCAGCCCTGGCTCTCAATGAAAATCCTGGACTCATCACACCCGGCAGAACCGACCTTCCTTCCGAAATAATCGTATGCGCGCAAAAACCAGCTCCCGTCCCAGCCATATTTCCTCACGGACTCCTCCATCGCAGCCACATTCGCACTGACACCGGAAGAATCCAGGTGAAGATGCTCCAGAAGTCGCGCGAACTCCTTGCCGACAACCACATACAGTCCGGCAATCATAAGCGACTCCGCACGGCTGCCTTCAGTCTTGTTCCCGGTAGTCTGGAAAGACTCGTCAGGGTCAAAAGAGAAACAATTCAGATTGAGGCAGTCATTCCAGTCCGCGCGCCCTATAAGCGGCAGCCCATGAGGCCCCAGATGCTTCCCTGTATAGTCAAAACTTATCCGCAGATGCTCCAGAAGAGTCTTCTCGCTTCCCGGCACATTGTCAAAAGGCACCATCTCGTCAAGAATCGAAAAGTCACCGGTCTCCCTGACATACGCGAATGTGCCGAACAGAAGCCAAAGCGGGTCATCATTGAATCCTGAGCCGATTCCGTCATTACCGCGCTTTGTAAGAGGCTGATACTGATGGTAGCAGCTCCCGTCCGCAAACTGTGTCGCCGCAATGTCAAGAATCCTTGCCCTCGCCCTCTGAGGGATCTGATGCACAAAGCCTATCAGGTCCTGGTTCGAATCACGGAAACCCATTCCGCGTCCTATTCCGCTCTCGAAGAAACTTGCGCTGCGGCTCATATTGAATGTCACCATGCACTGGTACTGGTTCCAGATATTCACCATCCTGTCCAGTTCGGGCACCGGTGAGCTTACCGTAAATTTGCCGAGCAGACCGTCCCAATACTCTCTCAGCTCATCAAAAGCCTTGTCAGCCTTCTCCGCCGTAGAGAACTCTTCAAGCATTGCATATGCCTGTTTCTTGTTTATTGTACCGGAGCCGGAATTGGCTTTCATAAGCACGCCGGAAGAATCATCACCGGACACGAATTTCTCATCATCAGGATTCTCCACATAACCGAGGATGAGCACAAGGTCAGCCGACTGCCCGGCCTCAAGCCTCATCTTCATGCAATGTGAAGCGACCGGACTCCACCCGTGCGCAACAGACATGCGCGAAGAAGCCTCAGAAACTGCTGCGGGAGAATCAAACCCGTTATAGCGCCCCAAAAAGGCTTCACGGTCCGTATCATATCCGTCAATAGGGACATTGACACCATAAAAAGCATAATGGTTGCGCCTTTCACGGTACTCTGTCTTATGATATATTACGCTGCCCTCAACCTCAACTTCTCCGGTCGAAAGATTCCTCTGGAAATTCTCCATGTCGGTCTGGGCGTTCCACAGGCACCATTCCACAAAAGAAAACAGCGTGAATTCCTTTGCGGCGGCACCGGTATTCGTCAATGTGACCTTCTGCACCTCGCATCTTCTCCCCAAAGGCACGAAGAACAGCTCGCTCACCCTCAGCCCGTCCTTTTCTCCGGTTATGCGCGTATATCCCATCCCATGACGGCACTCATAAAAATCAAGAGGAGTGCGGCACGGCTTCCATCCCGGACTCCAGAGCGCATTGCCGTCATTAATGTAAAGATAGCGTCCGCCGTCATCCATCGGAACGCCGTTATACCTGTAGCGCAGGATACGCCTGAATTTGGCGTCCTTGCAGAAACAATAGCCTCCGGCAGTGGCTGAAATCAACGAAAAGAAATCCTCCGTGCCCAGATAATTTATCCACGGCCACGGCAGCTCAGGATCAGTTATCACAAACTCCCTCGCCTTGTCGTCAAAATGTCCGTATGTCTTTTTATCCATAGTAATCAATATTTTGCAGCTTCAGGCCCAGGTCACGAAGCTCTGTCTACTTCAGCGACGGCATATCCTCCCTGCCCAGGGTATAAGGCCCTGACATCACTTTATTCCACAATTCAAGAGTATTGAGCGGATAGTCAACCGGCGTAACGGAAAGGTTTCCGGAACTGTCCGCAGATGGCCACACCATAAACCATGACCATTTGTTGCCTGCTGCCATGCAGGCTTCCGGATCAGGTATATGTCCGCATTCGCTGACTGTCACCAGTTTCTTGCCGTCCGTCAGCTCCACAAGGGCATTGTACTGCCTGTCTTTTGCACCTGTGTTGTTTTCGTATATGTCCACACCGACAATGTCCACGTAGTCGTTGCCCGGATACCAGTCTGCATACTGGTTCTCACAGCCTTCCGTGACATCCACTGTCCATACCCATATCAGATTGTCCAGTCCGTACACATTGGTAAACTGGTCATACATAAGCCTCCACAGTTTCTTGCATGCTTCAGCTCCTCCTCTGCCCCACCAGAACCATGCTCCGTTGGAGCCGTATTTATTGTAGTTTCCGGCCGCCTCATGGAGAGGTCTCCATATAACCGGAATGCCTGCTTCCTGAAGAAGCCCGAGATAGCCGGCCGCCTCTTCCAGGTCCTTCATTATAAAGTCATTCTGCCATGTGCCCTCTGTCAAGGCGGCGTTTATGTCGAATGAGGTCTTGTCGCAATAGAAGTTGTATCCGTCAAAATTGTAGTTTTCCGTGCCGTTTTTCCATGCAGACTCACTGTCAGGGACATTCCAGTGCCACATGTAGCTGACAAGGCCTCCGGCATTCCAATGCTCCTTCGCTGCCGAGATGTCGGAGTAGTTCTGCACCCAGCTCCATCCGGCAGGGGTCGGTGAATACTGGAGGAAGATGAAGTCATATCCGGCAAGTGCAGGATGCTTTCCTGTGGCCTTATAGACAAGGTCCACGAAATCATTTGAATTGGAGCTGCTTGACTGCACGCCGGAGAGAGTCTTCACCCCACAATGCTCCACAAGGAAATTGTAGACATTCTTTGCAGCGGCAGTAGCTGAAGCATTGGACAGGGACGGATCAGGCACAATGTCAGAAGGTCCGGAAGATTCCCTTGTGGCAAATGAAACAGATATGTCTGCAGCCGGATTGTCTTTATATCCGATGATTGTCCCGGAGGGGAAAAAGACAGTATATGTCTTGCCGCGCTCAAGTGCGGAAATCTTTACAGTCACATCCGAAGAATATGCATCCACTGCGTCAATCTGAGCACCTCCGTCAATCGTGATGCGGCCGCGCTGGGCGGTTGGGCACATTACGCTCATGTCGAACGTAAGCGTCATTGTCAGGCTTCCGGATGCGACTCCAGACGCTCCGTCTTCCGGTGTGCTCGAAATAAGTTCCGGACCGGCAACGGCGACATCAGCCGGTCCATCAGGCTTTACGCAGGAAGCCATAACACACAAAGATGCCAATACAGGCAATAAGTATCTTAATGCTTTCATTTTAATACATAGTTTGCAGGAAAATCCGGTTTGTCCGTAAAAAGGACAATAACTCCGGATTTCTATTTCATTGCTCCCGAGGAGGGTATCACCCCTCCCCGGGAAAAGTTTTCATAGTTCAGTTGAAAATCCGGCTATTTGACAGTAATCTTGACAAGTGTCAGGGCTGTACCTGTCATTACAAGACCACCGCTGCCGTTCAGCATATCCACGTCTTCCTGCGTAAGTGTTATTGAATAAGATGTCTCACCCTCTGCAATAGGAATGTTGCCATCTTTATAGCCAAGGGCAAGCGTACTTGGGAGAGCATCCCAACTTCCGTTGCCGAAACGAAGCTGTGCTCCGGCAGCCACATCTTTGAAATAGGCGGTAAGGACTGTTCCGGCCTTGGCCCCCGACCAATCATATTTGCCCCATGACAAATCATTCATTCCGTTCCATTCCAATGTGAATTCGCCTTCCCAAATGGCCACATCCATAGGGATTACAGTCCTTAGCGTTATCGTCTTAAGAGTATAGCTGCATCCTGTGATGATAAGACCTCCGTTGGCAATCAAATCATCCAGGTTGACCTGTGTAAGAGGAATCTCGACAACCGTCTGTCCGGCAGTCATGTCAACAAATACCTTCTCAGGAAGTTCGCCCCAGCTCTCACCATGCCTAAGGCTGAGCTGCCACCATTCTGCCGAAGAATCCTGCTCAAGCTCAAAGACAAGAGATACTGTTCCGACAGAAAGATCCACTGAAGACCAATCGTATTTACCCCATGAAAGGTCTTCATTGCCACCCCAGCTGCCGCAATCCCAGCTGCCGGACCAGATAACCTTGTTCTGGATATTGTTAGGGATACAGTCAATGGTATATTCTACAGCACCATTGTCAGAAACCAGTCTCAGCACAGTGCCGGAACCCGCCATGTCAGGAAGAGAGATATAGAGTGATTTGCCATTGAGCAGGAACTTGACATCCTCACCGTTCACCTGTACGCCTGTCAGCTTATCCTCATTCTCGACAGGAACGACAAGCACTGTTCCACCGAAGATTTCAGTTCCCTCTGCAGGAAGTTCTGTTATATAGCATGCTGTCGGCTTGTCGACTGAAAGTTCATCGCACTCAACATATGTACCGTTGGCAAGATTAAGCTTGAGGGCACCGCTTGATGCAGTCGTAGGAACAGCAACTGTGATTACTGTCTCAGCAGCCTCAACCTCTACAGTAAGGTCGCCGCCGAATGTCACACTCTTCACCAGATCCAGGTCTGTACCGGTTATCACAAGGTCTGAACCGGCAGCTGCAGGATTTGCGCTGTACTCCAACGCAACAGGCTTCACAAGAGTATATGCCACAGCAGCCTCTTTGCCATTTGCCATTATCAGAACGGCCTCACCTTCCTGAGCCGTGTCAGGCACAGCGAATGTCAGCGCAGCAGAAGCATACTCAAACCCAACCTCACCTGCGTTAGGGAGAGATACGGCAACAACCAGGTCAAGGTCTTTTCCGCTTACAGAAAGCGATGCATTCGCCTTTACAGGCTGAGGTGCGGCCGCAAGTGAAGAAGGAACAACGGTCTCATATTGTCCGGCCGCAACTTCCACACCTGACTTGGCGACAAGGAGAACCTCTCCGTCCTGAGCCTCGGCAGGAAGCACGAAAGTAAGTGACGAATTGCCTGAAGCCACCTTGAAATCAGTGACTGTAGCGCCAGGAAGCACAACGGAAGCCACATAATTGAAATTCTTTCCGGTTATGGTAACAGTCTCTCCGGCCTTGTATCTCGGAGCAGTCATCTTTGTTACTTCAGGCTGAGCAACGACAAGCTCTTCCTCCGAGTAGATGACATTGGCCATCACATCAGAGTCTTCAACGGCAAGTTCGTCTATGTCACCCACACCTATCGCGCCTGTACGAGCCTCAACAGGGACTGCTACTTCAATCTCATAGCGGGTATGCTTGCGGAAATCCTTTTCGGAAACCTTGACATCTTCCGCAAAAATCACCTCATGGGTAAGGTTGAGATAATCACCCTTGATGGTAAGCACATCTCCCGGCTTCACGGAAGCAGGTGAAAAAGACTCTATGAGAATCGGCTCGGTGAAGCTCAGCTCAGTCTTTGTAACAATCTCCTTTCCCCCTGCGGTCTTCAATGTGACAAGACCAGGCTCAGGACCGTCCTTAGGGACAGTCACACGTATTTCACTCGGGATTCCGGACTGGACAACCTTTATGTCCGTAATAGGGGCCACTCCCTGGATGATGACCTCGGTCACCTGGTCAAGGTTGCTTCCGAGGAAACGGAGCTCTCCACCCCTCATTACAGGCTGAGGTCCGTAGACATTGAGGGACACGCCCTCCTTCGCATACTGGTCAGTGCTTACAAGCTCTTCCTTGCAGCCGTTCAGAAGCGTAAGGCACATTGAAGCGAGTGCCAGAATATTGAATATCTTTTTCATAATCATTATCTGTTAGGGACAGCACGGAGGTTGTCAATCTTGAAAATTGGAGAACATTCTGTACCATTCAGTCCTCCTGACCAAGGCCAGATGACCAATGAAGCGAAATCCTTCGGACTGCTGAGCGGAACAAGTCCTTCCGTACCGTCCGCATTGTACTTGAAGTCACTGAACGGAATAGTCACCGTAATCCATTTGTCATCTGTGTCAAATGAGCCTGAAGCAGCCCAAGGACGATATAGGGCGCGGCTGAGTCCATTTTCAACATTGATATAGGTGTTGTTCTGCCAGCTGTCATTTGCACACTGCTCCGCACTGGTGAATATGATCTGCATTGCTCCTGCAGACCAAGGGTTGCTGGACGGAATGCAAAGCTCAAACTTGAAGGCCATGTTCTTGAAGTCTGTGAAGTCAATGAAATTACAGATAGGAATACCAGGACCTTCCGTGATGCTCATAGGGTCTCCGTTCCAGTTTCCGCACCAGAACGGAAGTTTATACGCCTCATTCCAGCCACCGTCCTCAGACAATGAATCAGGACCGAGCATTGCATACTCCCCGTCAATTCCGTTCTCTGAACTGTACGCGACATTGATGTTCCATCCCTGAGGGACTACATCAGTAGTACCGTCAAAATCAGTGATGATGCCGCGGCTATCCTTATAATGGAAAACGGATTCTGTCTCTCCATATATGGTCTTCACTACGACTGTTCCCTCCGGAGCTTCAGGCACGGTGAAAGTCACTGCAGTCTTGGTAATTCTCATCGTCTCTTTTCCGACAGGAACTCCTGCAACGGAAATCTCAAACGGAACGTTAGGGTCATCCACGAAATAATCTCCGTAAATGACGGCCTTTGTTCCAGCCTGCGCATATTCGCATGACATGGAAGTGAGCGACGGTCCCGGCACCTTGACATGAAAATCCGCCTCCACGGTGTCCTTGCGCGGAGTCACCATGTAAATCTTGTCAGACACCACATTAGGAATGTTCTTCGGAACACTAACAATGAGCGTATTGTCTGTCATGAAGCTTGTGTTCAAGACGGCTTTCTGGTCATTGAACAATAGTTCCTGTATACTGCGGAGATTCTCGCCGACAAGGCATATCTGGCTCTCCATATAGGCTTCCGTCAGAAGCGAGTCAGCTGAGGCTACATCCACAGGACGGATGTAATGCAGCTGAGGCACTCCGTCTGCAAGCTTGAAAGCATCCGGCTGGTCCTCGCAAGAGACTGCAAGCAGACCGGCAGAGATTGCTATGGCCGTAAATATTCTGTCTATATGTTTCATATTGTCAAATGTTTTGGACAAAGACTGTCTTTTCCAGTCTGTTAAAAATTATAAGCATATGTGGCACGCACGTCAACTGCCTGAGCAGGCTCCTTGAGGTTCGGGTTGAACACCACGTCCTCCTGAGGGAACGGCAGTGTGAAGCTTGATGCAGTCACATTAGGGACAGGAGTAGTGTCATCATAGATATGAAGCACTTCCTGACCTTCCGTGATGACCTCCCAAAGCGTATTGCCTGACTCATAATATTTCTTGTACAAGTCATTGAGGTTCCACCACTGGTTCCTGCGCTGTGCCTTGATTTCCGCGATGGCACCGTCAACGTCATAATATGAACGGCGCACAAAATCATACCAGCGGTCACCCTCGCCGGCCAGCTCGAGACGGCGCTCTTTCCAGATGTCCTCCCAGCTTACGGATGCAAGAGCCTCTGCACCGGCACGCGCTCGAACCTTATTGACATACTCAAGCGCATCAGCGGAGTTGCCCGTAAGCACACATGCCTCAGCATACACGAGATATACGTCCGAAAGACGCAGGATATGGGTAGGAAGCTCATAGCACATGTTGCCGGGAGTCTTTCCAGTGGCGCTCACATGGTCATAAGTGTTGCCGTACAGATGCTTCACGTTCTGTCCGCCGCAAGGGCCGCAGAACTCTCCAGGACCTCCCTTGCCATAATCAGCGTCATACATGAACTTAAGCACATCGAAACCTCCCTTGTCCGTCCAGAAATATTCGTACTTGTCGCCGGCCATCATTATGCAGGCTTTGCGTCGGGTGTCTTTTTCAGTCAGGCGCTCGCTCGGATTGGCAACAGGGGAAACACCGAATGCATCCATGAGGTCGACTGAAGGTCCGCCCCACTGTCCCCAAAGGTCACCTGTCTCAGAGAAACCTACCATTCCGAGGTCAGACTGGAGAGTGTTCTGCTGAGTCCAAGGGTCACGTCCGGCAGACCACATCCATGAAATCATAGGCTCGCCTGTCTGGTTGTATGTAGCAGGGGCCAGACGGAACAAGTCGGAATAAACCGGTGTAAGGGTACGTCCCGAATTTTCAATCACGTCCTTTGCGTATTTTGCCGCACTCGCAAGAGCCGCATTGTCCAATGTTCCGGAGATGCCGGCCTTGGTCAGATATACTTTTGCAAGAAGGCCTTCAGCCGCATAATAGTCGATACGGTTGTCCCATCCGGACGTCTTCTTAGGAAGAAGTGACATCGCTTTCTCAAGGGTCATGATGATGTATTCATATACATTCTCACGCGTAACCTTATAGACCTCATTGTATTTGCCGGAAGTCAGCACCTCGGTATTGTCATGGATGATAGGCACTTCTCCGAAAGTGCGGACCATGAAGAAATACGCGAGAGCCTTGAAAGTAAGGGCCTCACCAATACACTGGTTCTTCACTCCCTGTGAAGGCCCCTCGGACTGGAGGATGTTCATCACAACGCTGTTGGCATGTCCATTGACGGCCCAAAGCGAATACGACATGTTCACCAAGTCAGTGTCAGTGCTGTTTGTGGAGAAATTCAGATATGGAGACTGTCCCCAGAACATGTTTCCCGACATGACTTCACCGATTTTTATGAAGCCGCGCTGGAAGTCATACCAAGGAGAATTATAGAGGTAGTTCACGCCCTGGATGCACTGCATGTCATTCTCATAGAAGTTGTCAACATTATAGTTGTCTTCCGTAGGGCGGTTGAGAAAATCATGGCAGGAAGCCAAGCCGAGAGCAAGTGCTCCGGCTGCCATGCATTTGAATATATTGTTCAGTTTCATGTTATTCCTGATTTGATGTTAGAAAGTGATGTTCAGGCCGAATGAGTACATCGTAGGAGACGGATAGCGTCCGTTGTCGATACCGTATGTAAGACCGGTTGAATCCTGCGTAGAGGCTCCGACCTCAGGGTCATATCCTGAATACTTCGTGAAAGTATAAAGGTTCTGGATATTGCAGTACAGGCGGATGTTCTCTATCCTTGCCTTGCTGACCCACTTCTTAGGGAAGGTGTAGCCGAGCGTGAGGTTCTTGATGCGGATATATGAGCCGTCCTCGATATAACGCGAGCTGATGCGGTCGTTGTCATTCGGGTCATTGATTGACGCGCGCGGCGTCCTGGTACCAGGATTGGCGACTTTCACATTCGTGATGTCATCATACCACTTCGAACCGTCAGCATAGACCTTGTCCGGGTCTATAGGAACGAGTTTCGCCCTGTCGGAAACCGAATTGAGCTGGTTAGTCCACGCGCTGTTCATATGGGTAAGCGCAAGGGCATTGTAGTTCATTATCTTGTTGCCGTATGAACCGTTGAGGAAGATGCTCAGGTCAAAGTTCTTGTAGCGGAATGTGTTTGTCCAGCCGAAAGTGAACAGAGGAAGCGGTGAGCCGATGTTCACACGGTCATTCTCGTCAATCACACCGTCTCCAGCGTCAGGAATTCCGTCACCGTCAGTGTCGAGAGTAATCTGGTCCTTGAATTTGAGGTCACCGACCCACACGGTATTGCTCCTGTTGAAGACACCGTCAGCCGGATACTTTGCAGGCTTAGCCGAATTCATGATGTCCTCAAGAGACTCATATACGCCCTCGACCTCATAGCCGTAGAAGTTATAGAGAGGCTCTCCGATTGAAGATACACTGACAACATCGTTCCATTGCCCGTAGCCTATCAGAGAAGCATTCTCAGTACCTGACAGTGACAGAAGTTTGTTGCGGTTGAATGAAATCTGGAAATTGCTGTCCCACTGGAACTCCCCTACGAGAGGATGAGTGTCGAGAGTAATCTCCAGACCCTTATTCTCGATGCTTCCGTAGTTTCCCTTAGGAGCAGCAAGCACGGACGAGCCGTTACCCTGGGTTCCCATATATGAAGGAAGCTGCATGGACATGAGCATATCGTTTGATTTCTTATAGTATGCGTCAACGATAAGGTTGAGTCTGTCATTGAAGAAGCCAAGGTCGAGTCCGAGGTTGAACTGCTCCTGTGACTCCCAGCGGATACCTGTGTTGGCGATGTTTGCCGGACGATATCCCATTCCGAGTCCCGAAGGCATGCGGCTGATGGCAGAGCCCCAGGCATATCCTCCGATATTGGCGTTACCGGTCTGACCCCAGCCCACACGGAGCTTACCGTTGCTGAACCAGTCCTTTGCGCCCTGCATCCATTTCTCATTGTTGAAGCGCCATGATGCGGCTACAGAGTGGAAGCCGGCCCAGCGGTTGTCCGGACCGAAGTTGGAGGAACCGTCATAGCGGTAAGTATAAGTCAGATAATATCTGCTGTCATAGTTATAGGTCTCACGTGTAAACACTGAAGCCATAGCAGAACTTCCGAAGCCGGCGCTTATCTTATAGCTCTTGCTGTCTCCGAGGGCAGGGTTGTGGACCGCGTCGGAAGGCAGGTTGCTGCTGCTCACGCCTGCGTTCTCCCAGCTTGACTCCCACATCTCGTGTCCGACCATCGCGGTCACGCTGTGCTTGCCCCATGTATTGGAATATGTCAGATAGTTCTTAAGCTGCCAGAATATTCCCCTGTTGTACTGGATGTTGCTCTCATTGGTCTGGCGGACAAAACTTCCAAGATCGACCATAGGCTTGTAGCGCTCTCCCTTGCTGTTATTGATGTCGAAGCCGACTTCAGTATGCCACACAAGGTTTTTGAGAGGATTCCAGTTCACGAACGGAGTCACATCTGCGAAGATGTTTCCGGTAAGCTTCTGTCTGTTGAGCAAGATGTCGTCCATCATGGCAAGGGCGACAGGGTTAGGGTTATTGTATCCCTCGCGCACGGTAGAAGAGTAGTTTCCGTTAACGTCATAAATAGGAATGTCCGGAATAGTAGTGAGCGAATAGTAGATGAGACCTTGCGTACCGTCGGCAAGCTTAAGGTCGTCATTGGTGTTGGCGTAAGTGGCCGTAAGTCCGAGTTTTATCCATTTCTTGAGCTGCGCGTCAATGTTTGTACGCACGCTGAAACGGTCGAACTTCGAGCCGATGATGGTACCTTCCTGGCTCATATATGAACCTGAAACATAATACTGCACCTTGTCCGTACCTCCTGAAACAGAAAGCTGGTGCTGATGCTGCAGCGCTGTCTGGAAAATGGCGTCCTGCCAGTTTGTTCCGGTTCCGAGGATGCTCGGGTCAGAATATACCGCATTCGGCTTTGAAATCTCTCCTATAGCGGTCAGGTCATTATAAAACTCGGCATATTCGCGCAGGTTCATCATGTCCAGACGCTTTGTTTGGCGTGACACGGCGAACATTCCGTCATATGAAATCTTGGCATCACCGGCCTTGCCTCGCTTGGTGGTTATGAGGACGACTCCGTTTGCTCCCTGGGCACCATAAATCGCAGTGGCCGAAGCATCCTTAAGGATTTCCATGCTTACGATATCAGCCGGGTTGATTGTAGAAAGCGGAGATATGGTCGAGACCGTACCGTTTCCGAGAGCGTCTCCCAGACCGAAGTCGGCACCTCTAGAACCGCCGCCTTGTACGATGACACCGTCAATCACATAAAGAGGCTCGGCATTGGCATTGATGGTTGCCTGTCCGCGGACACGGATTGATGATGAAGAACCCGGAGCACCGGAAGTCGTCACGGCCTGCACACCGGCGGCACGTCCCTGAAGGGTCTGGTCAAGAGACGAGACAATCGAACCTTTGAGCGACTCCTCATTCATGGATACGGAAGCGCCGGAAAGGTCGCTCCTTTTCATCGTACCGTAACCGACAACGACAACTTCATCAAGAAGCATCTTGTCTTCCTCCAATGTCACGTTATAGACATTCTGGCTGCCGACAACTATCTCGACATCCTTATAGCCGATGGAACTGAACACGAGCGTCGCACCCTGAGGGACGCTGAGGGTCCACTTGCCATCCAAATCTGTAGTGATACCGTTTTGGGTACCTTTTTCAATGACGCTCGCCCCGACTACAGGACCCACGTTGTCAACGACTGTACCGCTGACACTCCTGGTCTGTGCCATGAGCGAGAAGCTCAGAAAGAGCATCGCCAAGCAAGCAAACAATTTACTTTTCATGTTACTGATTTTAGTGTTAATAATTGTTATCTGTTTTTATTCTTTTCTATTTTCCCTTCTGCGTTACATGAATCTCCGGAAGAACTCATCCTTGGCTTTCGGCCAGTCCGGCTGCTCCCAGACATTGTGTCCGGCCAAAGGATAGCATATCCAATTCTTTTCAGAGGTGATAATGTTGTATCCCGCGAAATTGGTGTGCGGAGGGCAGACAGGGTCCTGAAGCCCGATGGCCATGAGCACAGGACAGTTTATCCTGTCGGTGAAATTCTTGACATCGAAATAGCTCAATGTCCTGTACAGGTCAGCCTCGTCTATCCCCTTCTCCTCTGCCGCCGTGAGGATAGGGCCGGCAGGCCAGCCTGCAAGGGCAAAATAGTCAGGATAGTCATTCAGGAACGGTGCAGACGGCGCGATTGCCTTTATCCGGCTGTCAAGCGAAGCCGCCACAAGCGTAAGCGCACCTCCCTGGCTCTCACCGTTTGCAAAAACACGTGAAAGATCGGTCTTTTCACGCGAGCACACGAAGTCAACAGCCCTGACAGCGTCTGCAAAGGCACCTCTATAATAATATGTATCCCTGCTTTCCAGTCCCCTTGTGCACCAGTCATCCTGCTCGCCGGGCTTTCTGTTGAGAGCCTGGTTGCGTATGCAGAGCATGAACTCAATCATCTGAGGGTTTGCGGAAGGGTCAGAGTACCAGACATCACTGCCATATCCCATATAGGAAATCATGGCAGGATATTTCCCCGGAGCGACAGGTTCAACGAGAATTCCGCTGATATTCTCGCCTCCGAAAGAAGTCATCTCCACACGCCATGTGCGGCGGATGTCATTTGAATATTCCTTAAGAAGAGTGAGTTCCGGAGCGGCTTGGGTTTCGGCAAGCTGCTCCAGCGTAGATGCCCAGAACTCATCAAAATCAGGCTGCTTATCCTGAGG
>CAMWUW010000031.1 GCA_947177525.1 uncultured Bacteroidales bacterium
GCAAAAGTAGCCAGGATCAATCCAGGCTACAATATGCATTTCTTCGGAGGCTTACATTTCTATCGGATTTTTTTATTCTGACAACAATCTCATAAAAAGTTGTGACACATTAACTTACTGACAGTCTTTGTTATCAGTACGTCAAAGATATAAAGTTTGAAATGGGCCTTCAGAAAAGATACCGGCACACACATTGTTATCAGTACGTCAAAGATATAAAGTTTGAAAGCAATTCACAACTATAGCACATCGTGCCGCAGCATACAGAAATCCAAAAGCCAAAACAGAAGAATTAAAGCACAGGAGGAACAGATAATGGCTAAGACTTCCGAGGAGTGCGGACATACGGGCAAGGGACTTCCGTCTACCAGAAACGGCAGAAGAAAGTTGAAAAAGGAATTGGTTTATATGAGGATGTCCATGGATATTGGTTCAAAAGAATTATAATAGTAGCCGACAATGGCCATATACATAGGTATAAACACGACAAATAAAAAAAACACGCGCGGTAGTACGAGCGTGTCGTCAGGGAGAGCAATGTCGTACAACATCATCAGACGGGGGCCACCCTTACTCCGACCCGTGCATCCTACGATGCAAATATAGTAACACTATCTAAATAAACAATAAAACAGTCGAAATGGCAGGGAGAGACGATAATATGTAAATATGGACAAAAGACGCGCTTCACGAGTGAAAACCAGCCACCGAAAAGTGGCAGGAAGCCAAAGATATATAATGTTGCCAAGAAGACTTATGGGATATCGTTCAAGGAGTTCAAGGAAGTGGTAAATTACCTTATGCAGTGCCCGAAAACAAAGCTGAGGTGAGGCTGGAAACCTCAGCCGTTTCCATCCGTCGGTTTTGTAGAGTTTAATTCTCGGTACCTGTCGGCTCCATTTTGAGACTCTGATGCATCTTGGCTGTAAGTTATCAGACCTTCCAAAGACAGAGAAACAGTAAAATATGCTTCAGAACAACTCCAGCTGTATGTTTTCGGTCGGCGGTTCTTTGGATTTCTTTTCTGCGAACAATTCCATTGAGCCGAATTGCTTGTCTGTAATGGAAAGGATGCCGACCTGACCCAACGGAGGGAGAAACGTCTTTACCCTTTTGATATGCACATTCGCGTTTTCCGCACTAGGACAATGCCTCATGTATATCGAAAACTGGAACATGACGAAACCGTCAAGAATCAGGTTCTTGCGGAATTCCGCCGCTGCCTTCCGCTCTTTTTTCGTATCTGTCGGAAGATCAAAGAAAACAAGCACCCACATGACTCTGTATTCGCTGAAACGGTCCATATCATGTCATTTCCGGATAAATCAACCTTCGTGTTTCTCCGCTGAAACATTTTGCCAGCGATGCTGTCGTTTTCGACGCTGCCACCATTAAAGGGCTACGCTGTCCGTTTATGGTAACCTCAAGTGCCGGTATGGACAGCAACCTTGTCTTGACCTCTTTTGTCAGTTCCTGCGGACATCCTGATGAGATGATGTCATATACGAGCCTGTCAACGTATGGACGATAAGGTTCCATAATGTCGTCAGCAAGGCAATAAGCATTGTATCTGTTGTGATGATGTATCCCGAGCGTCGGCAACAGCCCGCTCCCTACAAGTGCACGGGCGATAATTGCCCGGAGTATGGCATACCCATAATTGAGCATGTTGTTCGGAAAATCCTCGAATTGTCCCCTGACGAACTCCGGATGCCCCGGGAAAACTGTTTTCCAATAATAGGCAGCCGCACGTGCCTCCATGTTCCCGGCATCCCCGCTCCTGACCTGCCCCTCCCACACATTCATGTTATTATGGACTTCCCCTGTGGTATATCTGAGCATGGCCGCCTGATTATGTATCTTTGCCTGTATCGTCTGCTGCCACAGCTGTTTCTTCAGCGGCAGAGAGGAATCCAGCTGCTGCCGGAAACGTTCATTCTGTATAGTATTGCAATACAACGGCAGCATGAGTCCGACCGGGAGATGGTTGCCGCCGCACGTCACGATAGCGCAATTGTTGTCAATCAGCATCTCCATAAGCCCCTGAGTAAGCGTAATCTGCTTATGATCGAGTATAACCATGCCGATGTCTTCAATGGGTATTGTCTTGTCCGGCCGCTTCTTGCATCCAGACGCAACGGATTCCCCCTCTTTTGAGTCTCCTTCAGCTGCAGCATCCGGAGCATTCTCGGGAAAACGTATCACAAGCTGCCCCAACCTCATTGAAAGATATGCAGGATTGCCGAAATATAGAGTGCGCTTTATCATGACTGACACTTTTTAGTTAATACTCCCCTACCTGGACAATTTGACCTATGTGGTTTATGCGGACTTTGACAATATTTCTCAAATTATTTGGAGTAGAAATACGTTTCCATGCTATTTCTTGAAGCTCTTTCTTTTCTTCAACATTAGTTTCCAAATGGTGTCTAAAGACATAATATTTGCTGGCCAATTTCTGCACCCTAAACAAATTAGGACTGATAACAGCATAATTGTCAGGATTCAAAAGATCATATTCATTCGGGTCAAAACCAGTCTCCGGATTAGGAAACACAAAATACTCATTCTGCTTCATCGTAAACAGGAATTCCCAGCCTTCATCCTTTTTATATTCACGGTCTATCACCGGCATACCTAAAGAGACACGTGCTACGGCATCATAGAACGACACAACCTGTTCCTGAAGATTGCCATCCGCATCACGGAATATCGCGACATGATGATTGTTTCCCGGACTTACATAATCCGTCGGTATCCTTACGCCATCGGCATTCATGACAGAACGGCCGTAATGGTCGCATTTGTCGTGAAGGGCAACTGCGTTATTTATACCTTTGATCTTCACACTTTTGACCTGGATACCCTTATCCTTGTTCAGCCATATCGGATTGCCGTCCAGATCAGAAAACGCTTTTTTCGGGTCACCGCCATATTCATCCAGCCGAGCCTGCAGAATCCGTCTTATTCCCTCGTCAACCACCTTGTCAACCTTCAGATCAGGAGTGACAGGTTTCCTCACCGTAAACATCTCCTCCATAGACAGCAAGGAGACCTTCTCCGGAACCGGCCGTGTATGCATCGCGTCAACATAGACCGGAGACTTGTCGATGCTGTTCTTTCCGGAAAACGCCTTCTTCGAATCACCTCCAAACTGCTTCAGACGTTCCATCAGCGCCGTGCGATATACCGGGCTTGCCACCTTTGCAATTTTTTCAAAAGTGAAAGTTGCCCCTACCTTCTCCGATTTCACAGCATACCTTCTGATTTTGCCATAGACAGTCTCATTATGCAGCTGTCCCCTCGGTGTCAACTGCACCTTCTTGTTCGTTCCGCCTTTGCATTTGGTGCTGTTGACATTCCTCGTGACAACCTTATTCTTCGCCTTTATTGACACAAGAGTGTTTTCGAGGTGCCTGCGTGCCTCTCTCCTGAATTCGTCAAGCGGTATCGGAGGCATGAAACGCAGCCGGCCTCCGAACTTGTCACGATAAAGCTGAGTGCGCTCTATGGCCATGACCACATCCGCACGATCAGACTTCGGTATGTCCAGCACACTATACTGCGCCAAATCCGCCATATATTCCTTGCCTGCTTCTTTCCGGATCCTGGCATTCAGGTTATTCAGATACTGTATATACGAAAGTTTCGTAAATGCTATCGTCAAGGCATCCATCGCATGATGCCTGTGGTCATTCCTCTTTGTCCAGTCCCTGATTTTCTTTATTCTCCTTCCGTCATGATCCTGAACAATTTCAGTAAGGCCGAGCCTGTCATATTTGTTCCAATTCAATTCTTTCATGACGTCCACAAGCTGCCAGTCCTCGCGTAGCCTGTCTGTGACAGAGCCGGTAGTGGAGACTACATGCCTGGCTATTTCCTCCAGCATGGACTTGGCCTTACGTGCAATATACTGCGAATCACGGAGATCGCGTGCTATGAAGTCCGAAGGAATGTCTGCCATCTGCATCAGCAGTTTGTTCCGCTTGGCTTTGCTGATACCACCGGCTTTATACAATTGCTCCACACGGGCCACGTATTTCTCAACTTCAGCCTCTCCATATTTGTCTTTCACATAATCGTATGCGGTGGCATTTCCCTTGTCTAAGTTCACCTGCCGAGCTTCCAATGTCTTGTTGGAGAATGAATCATCGAAAAGACGTGACTGTGGTATTATATGTTCGATATCGAAATCTTTAGAAAAGATTTTTTCGGGACTAATATAAGTACCAGAATACAAGGTCTTGTATCCGTTATCCTTCAGTTCCTCATATAGCCTGTATCTGATGACATCATTCCTGCTCGGATTGGCAATGCCGAACTCTTTCTGAAGTGTCTCCCTTATTTTTGTATGCTGCTTGTCCGCACTGGCTACAGCCCTGCTCAGTTCCTCACGTTCCGCTGCGCTTTTCTTCAGTTCGCGGGCAAGCTCTATCCTTATTTCGTCAGGCCTGCCGTATTCATCAATCACGGCATTGACAACGTTGGCCATCTGATTCAGAATCTTTTCGACCACAGGATTGCGCAGACTGTTCTTCGGCAATATTTCAAGGTGTTCCTTGAGCATTTTCGTTTCTATCTGCTCCTTGGTCAAGGAATTCTTTGAATGATTATACCCGGCATACATGCATGCAAGGCTATATTCATTGCCCTCTTTCATAAAAGTGAGTATTCGTTTCATAGCCTTTGTGCTCAGGCTGCCGTAATCGGGCGCAAAAGTGACATTTGCAAGAACTTTGGCATATTCCGGTTCAAGGCCTGTGAGTTCAGATATCTTGGAAATGAGCCTTTCATTGCCTGAAACGGATTTGTCACCCTCGTATGAGTATAGGAGATGCCACAACCTGTATGATGCCTGCTCCTCAAATGCCTTGCCTTCGAGCGAAGAGTCAAAATGCAGGAAATCAGTCTTGTAGCCAAGACCGGCGAAAATATCTGAAATGATGCCTGCCGCTTTTGAAAAAGGCATTTTGCTGAAGTCATATTCATCGTGTCCGGTCAACATGATGATTTTCGCGTATGCCCTGAATAATGCCGCCATCGTCTTGTTGCCGTCAATTTCCTTATAGTTCAGGACAATTTCCTTTTTCTTGTTTTCAAGGCGCACGAGAACTTCATCCTCATACATTTCTTCAGGTGCAAACAATGAATCCTGCCGGCGTTCCCTGGCAGACTTTTCAGGATTAAGACATTTGATGATTTCAGATTTGGAAAGTTTGTCGCATGTGCAAAGCCTGTCGTACAGACGTTCCTTCTCATCTTGGGAGAGGCATCTCTTGTTAGCCGTCAGATTGTTGAGCACCTGCCAAATCTTGAATTCCTGGAACAATGGCGAAGATTTTGGACAGACTCTCGGCCCGACCAGTTTTTTCTTTGTCTTGCCCTCACAGGTGACTTCAATCTCACGTCCTTCGAGTTCGCAGATGCTGACAAGGCCTTTCTGGCTCTTGAGAGGACGCTGGTAGAATATGACAATGTCCCTGATCTGTTTTTTGAGGTCATCAGTAAGTTCCGGATGATATTTCGCCTGCACAGACCATATCCGTTCAAATTCGTCCATATAGTCCTGCCTGTAGAAAACTATATTTTTAAGACTGAAATGAGAATCTTCGCTTACCTTTTGAGCAAGATATTGTCCTACTGTCAGATTGTTGAAATACAGTTCCTTGCTGCGGTCGCTGATTGCTCCCAGATACCCGCTTGAGCCGTTTATCTGGGAGTTTATCTTCTGAAAGACTACGGCCAAGGACTCAAGGTCCATCTGTTCCTCAACCGCCTTTGCCCTCCATAAATAATTTTCTTTCTTGAGTTCATCTCCTTTGGTCGTGCGGTTTATTCCGGCTATACCGAAATATTTTTCACATATCGCCCAGGTCTGTTTCTCATTCTTGCCTTCCAGTTCGCTTTTCAACGCATCAGTCAGCAGTTCATTATAAAACGCCTTTTGGCAGTTCCATACTTTGTCAAATTCGGCCTGCAGGTCTGACCTGTAGAAATCAGGAATATACTTTTTCCCGGCTGACAGGGACTGATATACATATTGTCCCGGTGTCAAATCTTTTTCATACAGTTCTTTGGCTATTGACATTCCGTCTATTGCCTGACCGTCAGCGTCATTCTTTGCCTTACGGCTGCTTTTATAGCCCCTCTTCTTATTGAGCATCAAAAGAATACGTGCCAATTCCTCAAGCGAAACCTTCTCTCCGGCTGCCTTCGCCCTCAGTCCGAGGGTTTCAAATGTACTGCCGGCACCATGCTCAGCCAAAACGGCATCATCCAGAATCAATCCTGCCTCTTTCAAGACTTCAATCAAATTATCACGCCGTAATTTATAACGTTGGAGATTGCGCCTCGCACTACGCTTCAGTGTTCTGTCTGCATTGGTTGTAATGGGTCTTCCTTTGCTGAAGTTCGTCTGTTCATCCACTGTCAGCGGATTTACTCTGACTCCAAGCTTTACGATTGATGATTTTTCTTCAGAAGTTTCAGCTTCTTTCACCAATGCCCAACCTATAGACGTTGTTCCCAAATCAAGGCCAAGTATAGTTTTCATGTCAACGGAATATTCTTGTTTTAATTTCGTGTCAATTGCAGTATGGTGGTAAATTTAATAAATTTTCACAAAAAGGACGGCCGAAATTGATAAAATAGCACAATTTCTATATTATATACTACAAATTGCTACAGAATCGCCCATTGGCATAATCTAAAATACTATGTAAAAGTATATGCATGACTATAAATTTCTGATTCCTTCCCATAATTTCAAAGTCAGTCCGGAAGGAAATGCAGTCGCGCTGCAACGAAGAACAAGGGAACTGACGGGGCAGCGATTTATAGGAATCAGCTGATTCACAGCGAATTGCGCATAACCCATAAGGTTCTTTATTCAGGCCACTACCGGGAAAAGGGCTCAGCAGTAAAACTCTGTGTTTGTGATTGACTAATCTTCTGGTCTTTTTGTGGTCTAAATTAAATTCTTTTATTATTTCATTAGGCGTTCCAGGTGTGCAATTTCAGAGAAGGACCTGGAACGGTCTCATTTTATAATGTATTAAAAATAAATATGTTACAATTTCAGGGCGTTCCAGGTGTCACATATAAAAAGCAGACCTGGAACGGGTAAAATCCATAACACACTGACATCTAATGTATTATGATTTTAGAGCGTTCCAGGTCCTCCACTTGAAACGCAGACCCGGAACGTTTGGAGGCCCAAACGTTCCGAAATGCAAGAGAATCAACAGATTGCAAGGGATTTATCCTACCAAATGTCCACCCCGCACCAAAATCAAGAACTTCAGGAATGCATTGAGAGTGGGGTCACTGACGCCAAGTTCTTCCTCTTCAGACTTCAGAAAATATATGCTTGGACACAGGCCCAATAAAGGCGTTCAGAAGGCAACTCAGAGGGGTTTCGGATATCAAATATCTATACCTGATTTCGGGCTTTACTATAAGATTTGAGACTTTTCCCGGCTCACAGGAAAAGTCCCAAATCAGCCCTCAAAAGTCCCCCCCCAAAAAAAAGAAAGCGAGACCCGAAAGCCCCGCTTTAAATGTTTTCACAACGGAATAATCCTTATTGTGAATTGCTTCAAACTTCTGCAAATGTAGAAATATTAATATGATTTTCAAAATATATTGCATCAGCATACACAAAGCACCCGGGTCCAATGGCATTTGCTGTATTTTTACAGACATCATAAGGACACTTCTTCATGTTCTCTCAGATTTTGACTACATTTGCAATAATAGATTGATGACACTTGGGATAATTTTTCGCCATGTTTTCCCAAAGACTGCGGTGCAAAGAAAAATTGCAAAAACAAAAATAACGACATGTACACTTACAGACACTCCGGAATGCCAAACACGCGCATTGATGTAGCGGATATACTCCGCGGAATTGCCATCGGAGGCATTGTCCTCATCCATTTCATTGAACACATGAACTTCTACAAATTCCCGGAACCGCACAGCCAATTCTGGGCAAGCGTAAATTCCGGTGTATGGGATACCGTCTTTTTCCTGCTTGCCGGAAAAATGTATGCAATTTTTGCCATGCTCTTCGGTCTAAGCTTCTACATACAGCACGACAACTGCGCCCAAAAAGGATATGATTTCAGATTGAGATTCATCTGGAGGATGATGCTCCTGATGCTATTCGGACTTTTCGACCTGCTTTTCTATAACGGTGACATACTCTTTCTCTATGCTGTCTGCGGACTTCTTGCCATCCCGTTCATACGGGCAAGCGACAAAGTACTGAAGTGGTCGGCTGTCTTCCTTATGCTTCAGCCGGTAGAGATGATACTCATATTCTGCGGCATAGCTGACCCGTCCACACCGGTACTTGACCTCGGAAGCGGCAAATACTGGAGCGGGCTTATGGCTGCACAAGAACATGGTTCAATGGCAGAAGTCGCTGCTGCAGGCATAAAGTACGGTTTCCCTGTAAACTTTGTCTGGGCCCTGGAAAACGGACGAATGACCCAGACGCTCTTCCTTTTCCTCTTCGGAATAATACTCGGCAGGAAAAGGCTGTTCTACGATGAAGGGAACAACATAAGGACATGGAAAAGAATACTGGCAGCAGCATCGTGTGCCTTTGCCATTCTTCTGCCGCTATATATCAAAATTCCGGGCATGTCTGAGACCGCATGCATAGCAAAAAGCCTCCATGTAATGCTCAACATGTGGAAGAATTTTGCAATGATGCTCATGATAGTATCCGGAACAGTCCTTTTGTTTTACCGCACACCAGCACGGGAAAAAATGATGAAAATAGCTCCATACGGGAAAATGAGCCTGACCAACTATCTGGGACAGTCCATCGTGGGAGGCATGCTTTTTTATAATTGGGGATTCGGCCTTTTCAGGATATGCGGACACACAGCCAGCCTGCTATTGGGTATAATATTCGTAATCATACAATATGCATTCTGCCGCCTTTGGCTGGCACATCACAAGAGAGGCCCGTTCGAAGAGCTGTGGTACAAGGCAACATGGGTGCACAAACAATGACCCAATGCCGCGGCAGAAAAATCACAACCCGGGAGGATTCGGGAAAGACAACAGAAAATGGGGCGACTAAAAAATATTAGTCAAGCCCCATTTTCTTATTTTCCAATGAAACCGGCACCAACCATTCCCGAAAGCCATGCCGGTCAACCGCTAATTTGCAGGGGCTGCATTGTGCTGCTGCCCTGCAGCAGGAGCAGCAGTAGCTGCCGGCTTAGCGGCCTTCTGTCCTTCTCCTGCCAAACTGTCAAATTCGGATTCAGAAATCATCTTGCAGTCTCCATTGAAGACAGACCCAAGTTCAACTGCAAGCTTCCTTATGTTAAGAGAAGCATTCACCACACAGCCGTTCTTCAGTACAAGAGTATCCTTCACATATACGTTTCCGTCCATCTTGCCCCAAAATTCAGCATTGTCGCAAATGACGTCACCCTTAATGGAAGCCGTTTCACCGACAATCACCTTGCCCTTGACAACAAGCTTCCCATCAAAAGTACAGTCAATCCTTATATCATTGGGAGAGACAATCTCACCCTTGATTACAGTCCCTGCAGATATTCTGCTGACCACATTTTCGTCAGCCATGTCAAATTTGCCCATAGTATTTGATTGTATAAAGAATTACAGCTGATTCTTGCCGTGGCAGTTCTTGAACTTCTTGCCTGAACCGCAAGGACAAGGGTCATTTCTTCCGACCTGCTTCTCCACATGGACCGGCATCTTGCTCTTAGGCTCTCCAGAGTTCGTCACCATATCAGTCCTGCTCGTATTCATCTGGCTCATGTCCGGCTTGCGCGGCTGCGCCGGAGCCTGGACAGGCTGCGATGCGTCACGGAGAGGAATGAAAGCCCTGAGAAGAAACGAAAGCACATCCTTATTCAAATCCTCAAGCATCTGGCTGAACAAATTGAAGCTCTCGAATTTATATACAAGCAGAGGATCTTTCTGCTCATACGTGGCATTCTGAACAGACTGCTTCAGGTCATCCATCTCACGCAGATGCTCTTTCCAGCAGTCATCAATCCTGTACAGGGTAATGCTCTTGCTGATTGCACGTACAAGTTCCCTGCCCTCTGACTCAACAGTCTTCCTTATGTTGAGCATCACCGGATACACCTTTCTTCCGTCTGAAACAGGAATCCTGAGCACAGCATCTTCAGGCATAGCCGCATTCTTCTCGCAAATATCCTTTATAATAGGAAGAGTGCGCTGCACGATAGTGTCCATTCTGCGCCTGTATGTGCTGAGCATATTCTCAAGAAGTTTTTCAATCACGGCCTTGCTGCCGGCCTTCTCATAGAAATACTTGTCAAAACCAAGGTCAACGGAAAGCACAGTCATCACATATTCGGCAAAATCTTCATAAGGCATTCCGTCAGATTTCTCAACAAGAATCTGCGCAATATCCTGCATCATGTTCATGACATCAATCTCAACCCTTTCACCTGACAGGGCATTACGTCTCTTGGTATATATGACTTCCCTCTGCGAATTCATCACATCGTCATATTCCAAAAGCCTCTTCCTTATGCCGAAGTTGTTTTCCTCCACCTTTTTCTGTGCCCTCTCAATGGAGTTGGACAGCATAGGAGCCTCCAGTGCCTCATTTTCCTCCATTCCGAGTCTGTCGACAACCCTTGCAATCTTCTCCGAGCCGAAAAGACGCATAAGTTTGTCCTCCAAAGACACATAGAACACCGATGAACCTGGATCACCCTGACGTCCGGAACGTCCGCGCAACTGGCGGTCCACACGTCTGCTGTCATGCCTTTCCGTACCTATGATAGCCAGTCCTCCGGCTGCCTTGACTTCATCGGAAAGCTTGATGTCAGTACCACGGCCCGCCATGTTGGTCGCAATTGTCACCGTACTCTTCATACCGGCATGGGCAACGACCTCTGCCTCGCGGGCATGCTGCTTCGCATTAAGCACCTGATGAGGGATGCCGCGCAGACGAAGCATACGGCTCAACAGCTCCGATGTCTCCACATCCGTAGTTCCGACAAGCACCGGGCGACCTTCTTTGGTCAGTTCCACAACCTTGGCGATCACTGCCTCAAATTTCGCTTTCTTGGTCTTGTAAATCAAGTCATTGTTGTCAAAACGCGCAATAGGCCTGTTTGTCGGAATCACAACCACATCAAGTTTGTAGATAGACCAGAACTCGCCTGCCTCAGTCTCAGCCGTACCGGTCATGCCGGACAGCTTATGGTACATCCTGAAATAGTTCTGCAGAGTAATTGTCGCGAATGTCTGAGTTGCGGCCTCAACCTTCACATTTTCCTTTGCCTCAATGGCCTGGTGAAGTCCGTCCGAATAGCGGCGTCCCTCAAGGATACGTCCGGTCTGCTCATCCACAATCTTAATCTTCCCGTCAGCAACGACATATTCTACATCCTTGTCAAACATAGTATATGCCTTAAGGAGCTGGTTTACAGTGTGCACACGCTCACTCTTGACTGCAAAATCAGCAAGTATGCCGTCTTTCTTGACCTGTTTTTCCTGGGCTGACAGTTCAAGGTCCTTCTGGACTTCCGCTATGGCCGCCCCCACGTCAGGAAGCACAAAGAAATCAGAATCAGAAAGATTGCCTGTAATAAGGTCGCGTCCCTTGTCAGTCATGTCCACCGAATGCTGTTTCTCATTGATGACAAAGAAAAGCTCGTCAGTGATGAAAGGCATCTCACGCTCATTATCCTGCATATAATAGTTTTCAACCTTCTGCAGAAGCTGCTTCATTCCCGGCTCACTGAGGAACTTGATAAGCGGCTTATATTTCGGATAGCCTTTGTATGCCCTGTAAAGCAGGACGCCGCCATCCTTCTCATTTCCTTCCGCTATAAGTTTCCTTGCGTCATTCAGCAGAGATGTCACAAGAGTCTTCTGGTTTGCATAAAGCCTCTCTACCAAAGGCTTGAACTCCACGAACTGCTGGTCCTCCCCTTTTGGAACAGGTCCAGAAATGATCAGCGGAGTCCTCGCATCGTCAATAAGCACGGAGTCGACCTCATCGACAATCGCAAAATGATGCTTGCGCTGCACAAGGTCATCCATAGACACGGCCATATTGTCACGCAGATAGTCAAAGCCGAACTCGTTGTTTGTACCGAAAGTGATGTTGCATGCATACGCCTTCTTGCGCGCCTCACTGTTCGGCTGATGCTTGTCTATACAGTCAACAGACAGGCCGTGGAACATATAAAGAGGCCCCATCCACTCTGAGTCTCGTTTTGAAAGGTAGTCATTGACGGTAACGACATGAACACCCTTGCCGGCAAGGGCATTCAGGAAAACAGGCAGAGTCGCCACAAGGGTCTTACCCTCACCCGTAGCCATCTCGGCAATCTTACCCTGATGCAGGACAATGCCGCCGATGAGCTGCACGTCATAATGCACCATGTCCCAGGTTATGTCATTTCCTCCTGCATTCCACGTGTTTTTCCACAAGGCATAATCCCCTTCTATGTCAACAAAATCCTTGGAAGCACTCAGGTCACGGTCAAACTGCGTAGCCTTTACCTTTATCACAGGATTCTCCTTGAAACGCCTTGCAGTGGACTTCATTATCGCGAAAGCCTCAGGAAGAATTTCATCAAGAACCTTCTCTATTGTCTCGTCAACCTTTTTAACAAGCTTGTCGGACTCCGTAGCCAAAGCCTCCTTCTGGTCAAGCGGGATATCCTGTTCCAGTTCAGCCTTGATTGCAGCAATCCGCGCCTCGTCAGAAGCTATGGCAGCCTGTATCTTTTCCTTTAGTTCCGTACATTTTTCCCTGAGTTCATCATGCGAGAGCTTGTCTATTGTGGCATAAGCCTCTATGACTTTGTTGAGCATCGGCCTGAGCTGCTTCATGTCGCGGTCAGCCTTAGTACCGAAAACCTTCTTGAAAACGTCTGTAAATGACATATCTGATAAATATTTAATTACAAAATAAGTTGCCTGCACAACAACTGTGCAAACAACTTACAAAAATAGTGAAAAATAGTCATTCGGCAAAATCAGGAGCGTCCTAAAAGCAAACTTTTACAAACAGGACGTCCCGTGCACCGGACCAAATGCACTCAGAATCGCAAACCGACACTGAGCGTAAACTGTCCGCGGTACATTTTCTTGTCAGAAGCGATATCTCCCTTATACTTGTTCACAAGTCCCCAGTCATATCCGGCACGGACTTCAAGCAGGCTGAAAAAGTCAGCACCTATGCTTGCACCGAGAAGCACATCAAACCTTCTGACCTTCCCGTACGGCAGCCCCGCATTGTCCTTGGCCCATGACTCGAAATCAATTCCTTCCGCAACTCCGGAAGACTTGAACTTTGCGCCATAAACATTATATGACAAGGTGCCTGATGTCTCATCATTGAATCTGGTCCTGAAATTCATCTTGGACGACAAGCCGACAAGCAGCACCGGGCCCGCATCCACACTGATTCCGATTCTTCCTAACAGAGGCAGAGTGTATTTAAGCCTCACAGGCACGGACAGGAAATGCTCCTTTCTGTCGGAAATTATCTTGGTTCCGAATGCTCCGGCCAGACTTTCCGAACCCATGTCCCTGGAACGTGTCTGGTACGTATATCCCAGCCCGGACTGAATATAGAGGGCAGAACGTATCAGCGCAAAATCTTTTGTCATAGAGACGGCAAATCCGTTCAGCGCAGGAGTCTTCTCCACCTCATCTGTAGCCCAGTCCGTCGTCCTGTATGAAGAATTCACATATCCGAACGTCACCCCGAGTCCCTCGGCCCCGCTTGGACGCGAATGCACAGGGCGGCGCCTGTCCATCTGCGCATCAGCCACAGAAGCATTTAAAAACATAAATGCCGCAAAAACGGCAAAAACCATTCTGTTCATTATAAAATCCATTTATCTGTTATCATACATTTTCCTGTAATATTCCTGATACTCACCTGATGTCACATTGTCCATCCAGTCACTGTTATCAAGATACCATCTGACAGTTTTCTCAATTCCTTCCTCAAACTGCAGAGAAGGCTCCCATCCGAGTTCCTTCTGGAGCTTAGTGCTGTCTATTGCATAGCGCACATCATGCCCGGCACGGTCAGCCACATACGTAATCAGGTCAAGGTCAGCCCCTTCCGGACGTCCGAGAAGGCGGTCAACTGTATTTATTATTACTTTGATTATATCAATGTTCTTCCACTCGTTGAAGCCTCCGATGTTATAGGTCGCACCGGCTTTTCCTTTATGGAAAATGAGGTCAATGGCACGCGCATGGTCCTCGACATAAAGCCAGTCGCGCACATTCTCCCCTTTTCCATACACAGGGAGCGGCTTGCGATGGCGTATATTATTGATGAACAACGGTATCAGCTTCTCCGGGAACTGATATGGGCCATAATTGTTGGAACAGTTCGTAACAATTGCCGGCATGCCGTATGTATCATGGAAAGCCCTTACAAAATGGTCACTTGATGCCTTGCTCGCACTGTATGGGCTATGCGGGCTATACTTTGTGCTCTCCAGGAAAAATTCGTCACCGTATGCAAGATGGTGATTTCCCGAAGATGCCGCGGTGGAAAACGGAGGCTCGACGCCCTCCGGACGGTTCATCTCCAGCGCCCCATATACCTCGTCAGTAGAAATATGATAGAAAACACAGTCAATGACCTCTCCGTCACCGGTTTCCGATTTCCATCCTGACGTTTCCCATGCCAGCCTGGCAGCCTGCAGAAGCGACAGAGTGCCCATCACATTGGTACGCGCAAAAGTAAAGGGATCTCTGATGGACCTGTCCACGTGACTTTCTGCCGCAAGGTGCACAACACCGTCAATGCCATATTCACGGAACAGGCCGCAGACTGTATCAAAGTCGCAAATGTCTGCTTTAACGAAAGTATAGTTCGGCCTGGACTCCACGTCCTTCAGGTTGGCAAGATTGCCGGCGTATGTCAGCTTGTCGAGGTTGATTATACGGTAGTCCGGATACTTGTCGACAAAAAGCCTGACCACATGGCTGCCGATAAATCCGGCTCCGCCGGTTATCAGAATATTCCTTTTAAACTTACCCATCTGTATAATTATTTGTTGATATTCTCCATTTCCGCCACACAAAGCCTGAGCGAATCCTTCCAGTTCGGTATCTCAAGTCCGAATGTTTCACGGAACTTGCTCTTGTCAAGCACGGAATAATGCGGTCTCTCAGCCCTTGAGGGATAATCTACGCTCCTGCACGGCTCTATAGTGCAAATATGCCCCAAAGAGTCACATATTTCTTTGGCGAAATCATAGCGCGAGCACAATCCTTCGTCAGAGTAATGGTATATGCCCTCCGCACCTGTCATGCCATTGTCAAGGATATGCATAATGGCATAGGCAAGGTCTCCCGCGTATGTAGGCGAACCAATCTGGTCACACACCACCTTTATGCGCGGGCATTCGGCAGTTTTCTCCGCAATGGCCAGGAAAAAATTACGTCCCCTGCACCCGTACAGCCATGATGTACGCAAAATGATATACCTGCATCCCGAAGCAATGACAGCTTTCTCTCCCTCAAGCTTTGTCATCCCGTACACGTTCAAAGGAGCGGTGGGATCATCTTCACGATAAGGCGTATTTGCATATCCGTCAAAGACATAATCTGTAGACACATGTATAAGCAGAGCACCGGAGGAAGCAGCAGCATCTGCAAGCACGGCAGCACCTGACACATTGACGGCATACGCAGCGGACGGATTATCCTCGGCCGCATTGACGTCCGTATAGGCCGCACAATTTATTATGACATCCACGCCGTCCCCAATTGCACGGGACACCGCGGCGGCATCAGTCACGTCCAGACGCAGCCCGACGTCATCCGCACCCTGCGAGGTGAAGATGAACCGGTGCCGCGAATTGCGGGAAAGTTCCTCAATGGCTCTGCCGAGCTGCCCGGAAGACCCGGTCACCAATATGTTCATACAATCCATCCTATTCTGAATTATGCAAAAGACGCATCAAAAACATCTTCATTCCGCCGTATATCCTGTATCAGGAGGCAGTTCACGGCCAGCCTTTGCAGCACCGGCTCCGGCAGCGACGGCCATAGCGTCACAGCGTTCATTTTCAGGGTGCCCCGCATGGCCTTTTATCCAATGGAACGTCACCCTGTGCCTGTGCAGCAGAGGTTCGAAACGCATCCAGAGATCAGGGTTCTTGACTTTTGCAAATCCTTTTCTCACCCAATTGGAAAGCCAGCCCTTATTGACAGCGTTGACGACATACGAAGAATCACTGTATACATGAACTTCTGCATTCTGCCATTTTATGGCCTCCAGTCCCTTTATTACAGCCAGCAGTTCCATACGGTTGTTTGTCGTAAGGGAAAACCCGCCGGACATTTCAAGTTCACGCCCTGCACAGCGCAGCACGACGCCATATCCTCCCGGCCCCGGATTGCCGCTTGAAGCACCGTCCGTATAAAGATATATAGGAGGTCTGCGTTCTGCCACGCTATTCAATTACACGTCCTCCCTTAGGCTTTATTTCCGTATCAGGCATCTTTATGGTCATCCTGTCAGCGACAAGGTCGTCATAGTCAGCCCTGCGGTTATAAATGTCAATGGCCGTATATATGGCGGACATCATAGAACGCGGATCCGCAAGGTCGCGTCCGGCCATTTCATAGGCAGTTCCATGGTCAGGTGAAGTCCTTACCACAGGGAGTCCGGCAGTATAGTTGACACCGTCCTCAAAGGCAAGGGCCTTGAACGGAGTCAGTCCCTGGTCATGGTACATTGCCAGCACCGCATCGTATTTCATATAGTTCCCCAGGCCGAAAAAGCCGTCAGGCGAATATGGTCCGAAAGCCAATATCCCCTCCTCATTGGCAGCCTTCACGGCAGGGAGGATAACCTGTGTCTCCTCATCCCCGAGAAGTCCTCCGTCACCGCAGTGCGGATTAAGCCCGAGCACTGCAATCTTCGGAGTCCCGATTCCGAAGTCCCTCTGGAGAGAAGTCTTCATAAGACGGAGCTTGCTGAGAATCTTTTCCGTCGTAAGCTGCCCCACAACTTCCTTCAGCGGAATATGCCCTGTAACGACACCGACCTTCAGCCTGTCACATACCATGATCATTGCCACTTCATCAACACCGAATTCCTTTTCAAGATATTCAGTATGACCTGTATATCCGAAGCCTTCGCTTACCATGGCCCTTTTGTTGATCGGAGCAGTCACAAGCACATCTATATATCCGTTCTTTATGTCTTCAACGGCACGCTGCAGCGAAGTCATGGCAGACTTTGCCGACTCTGGAGTAGGCTGTCCCGGCTCCACAAAAACGTTTTCCGGAAGGCAGTTGACAATGTTCACCCTCTTGTGGTAGACATCTTTCGCCGAATTTATCACATTGGTATTGATCTGGTCCAGATTGTGAATCTGCTTTTTGTAGAATCCGAATATTTTGGATGACCCGTATATGACAGGGGTGCACATATCGAGCATTCTCTCGTCGGCCAATGCCTTTATGATGACTTCATAGCCTATGCCGTTGCCGTCCCCCTGGGTTATGCCTACAACTAATTTTCTTGCCATATCCATTTAGATTATTTACATTCCAATTTACAAATATAGGAAACACTTTTGATTAAGATGATGTTTTTCTTCTTTATTTTCTTGCATGGGCACAACTGATTTCACAATAAATTTGCGTAGATTTGCCGTATTATGGCACAAAACATTTTAGATACGGATATACAATTTCTCCCCGGAGTGGGTCCCAAGAGAGCCGACCTGATAAAGAAAGAGCTCGGGGTCAGCACTATAGGAGAACTGCTTAAGCTGTATCCAAACCGCTACATAGACAGAAGCACGTTTTTCAGAATTTCAGATGTACGTGCGGAAATGGCATATATCCAGGTTAAGGCAAAAGTCATCCGTACAGATCTCTACGGTCCTTCCTCAGTACCGGTACAGGAACTGAAGTTCAATGCCATAAAAAGAATGAGCGTAATTGTAGGCGACGGCACAGGAGAGCTGGAACTGGTCTTCTTCAAGGGAATAAAGTGGATGTATGAGAAGCTGAAGCCCGGTTCTGAATTCATTTTCTTCGGCAAGCCCTCCTCATTCAATGGGCACATAAACATTGTGCACCCCGAAGTTGACCCGCCTGCTTCCGCATCGGAGTCCACAGCGGGCATGACAGGGGTATATCCCAGCACCGAAAAGCTCAAGAATGCCGGAGTCACCGGAAAGGTGATGAATAAAATCATGGAAGCCGCCGTCAACAGGGGCCTGCAGGGATTTACCGAGACAATGCCAGAATACCTGATGAAAGAATGCGGACTTGTTCCCCTTCACTTTGCTTTGCGCAATGTACATTTTCCCAAAGACATGGCATCTTTGGAGAAGGCACGGTACAGGCTTAAGTTCGAGGAACTGTTTTTCCTGCAGCTGTCACTTCTCAAGCAGAAATATGTAAGAAGCAGAAGCGCGGATGGGATACAGATGCCGCGCGTGGGTGAGGCATTCAACAAATGCTACGCCTCGCTTCCGTTTCCCCTTACCGGCGCCCAGAAGCGTGTCATAACCGAAATCAGGAACGACATGAAGAGCGGCAGCCAGATGAACCGTCTTCTTCAGGGAGACGTAGGAAGCGGAAAGACAATGGTGGCCGTGCTGACAGCTCTGATTGCGGCAGGAAACGGATACCAGGCGTGCATAATGGCACCGACGGAAGTGCTTGCCAGGCAGCACTACAGGAACATACAGAAATTCCTTGACGGGACAGGCGTACAGTCAGCCATCCTGACAGGAAGCAGCAAGGCATCGGAGCGCAGAGAAGTCCACGGCGGACTTGAAGACGGGAGCATAGGCATAATAGTAGGCACGCACGCCCTTATAGAAGACAATGTCAGATTCCGCAACCTGGGCCTTGTAATCATAGACGAGCAGCACAGGTTCGGGGTGGAACAGAGGGCAAAGCTATGGAGCAAATCAGCCTGCGGCTCTCCCCCTCATGTCCTGGTCATGACAGCCACACCTATACCGAGGACGCTTGCCATGACCCTTTACGGTGATCTCGATGTGTCCGTGATTGACGAGATGCCTCCGGGACGCAAGCCGGTCCAGACCATACATGCCACTGACGGGAAACGGCCGGCCCTGTATAAGTTCATGCGCGACCAGATAGCGGCCGGACGCCAGGTGTTCATTGTTTACCCGCTGATAAATGAAACAGAAAAACTTGACTATCAAAGCCTTGAAGCCGGAGCAGAAGAAATCATCAAACATTTTCCCTTCCCGCCATACAAGACTGCTGTAGTGCACGGCAAGCAGACCAACGAGGTCAAAAAGTTCAACATGGACGCCTTTGCCTCAGGACGGGCAGACATTCTTGTGGCTACTTCTGTCATTGAAGTGGGAGTGGATGTACCCAATGCCTCCGTAATGGTCATAGAGAGCGCGGAGAGGTTCGGGCTGAGCCAGCTGCACCAGCTCAGGGGCAGGGTCGGCCGCGGAAGCGAGAAGTCGTACTGTGTACTCATGACAGGACACAGGCTGAGCAAGGAATCCAAGCACAGGATAGAACTGATGTGCGCGACAGAAAACGGGTTCGAACTGGCTGAAGAAGACATGAAGATGCGCGGCCCCGGAGACTTGGAGGGCACGCAGCAGAGCGGACTTCCGGTCAGCCTGAACATCGCGTCGCTGGCAAAAGACGGCCTGATACTGAATGCGGCCAGAGCATGCGCACAGGCTGTCCTTGACAATGACCCTTCGCTTGAATGTGCCAGGCACAGCATGCTGAGGCAAGAACTGAAAAAAGACAAATATATAATTAGGGATTACAGCAAAATAAGTTAGGCAAATGGTTACGGAACTGCTTCAAAAATATATATGGCTTGTCCAGACTTTTATCCGTGCCGGAGAGCGGGGGCTGGGCCTTGAAGAGCTTATGGACAAATGGGAGGACAGGTTCGGCAGCCCTTATTCAAGGCGCACATTCAACAATCACCGCGAATCTGTTGAGGAGGTTTTCGGCGTATGCATCTGCTGCAACCGCAGCACAAACAGGTATTACATTCCCTCTTCCGGTGACGTTTCTGATGAATCCTCAGAAAGCGCATGGCTCATCAACACATTCACTGTCAACAACATGCTCAATCTCGGTAAAGAGCGTCTCTCCGGAAGGATTTCAGTAGAGGACATACCGTCAGGGCACAGGCATCTGACCCAGGTAATGGATGCAATGACAGAGTGCAGGGAATTATGCATTTCATATCTCAAATACACAAGCGAACAGCCTGACACATATACGATACTGCCGTATGCAGTAAAAGAGTTTGCAAAAAGGTGGTATATTGTTGCATATTGCCGCGAGCGCAGCGGCATGAGGGTCTACGGACTTGACAGGGTACTCAGCATAAGCGAGACAGGCACCACATTCAGGATGCCTGCGGATTTCGATGTAGACAGCATGTTCTCGACCAGTTTCGGAATCTACATTCCGGAAGGACCCGGAAAAACCATTACGTTCAGGACATCATCCACCGAAGCAAGATTCCTCAGGGACCTGCCTCTCCACAGAAGCCAGCAGGAAGTTTCCAGGAACGGCGGAACCGTAACATTCAGCATATTTGTATGCCCCAATGCCAACCTCATCATGGAATTCTGCAAATTGGGCAGAAGGGTCGAGGTACTTTCGCCTCCGGAAGTAAGAAATGCAGTGGCGGAGGAGCTGCGCAAGGCTGCCGAGATATATGGGCAGCAAGACAGATGACAACCAGACTGCGGCCAGGACAACGCAAGGGCCGCATAAACATGTAAAACCAACATATCATTATATTATGGCAAAGCCACGGACAATAACATTAATAATGGCGGCACTGCTGACTGCCGCCGTTGCAATTGCATTAATCATGATGACAAAAGGTACAAAACTGGACAGCGAAGGCTATGTAGGCAAGCGCACAATTGAAATCAATGACGGCCAAATGACTCCGGAAGCACTTCTGGCGATGGGACGTGTTTCCGACCCTCAGATGTCACCTGACGGGCAGTACATCCTGTACGGTGTGAGTTATACCGATGTCAAGGAAAACAGAAGTGTGCGGAATCTTTTCTTATGCAGTCCCGACGGCTCATGGACCGCACAGCTTACAAAGTCGGGAAAGAGCATCGGGAATGCACGCTGGTGCAACGGAGGCAAAAGCATTGCATTCACAATGGACGGCCAGATATGGACAGCACGCATAAAGAAAGGCAAGGACTCATGGTCCTTGGGCAATCTGCGCCAAATAAGCGATATTCCTTCAGGCATATCCGAATTCAAGCTTTCACCGGACCAGAAAAGCCTGATGTACATTACTTATATAAAAGGTCCGGTCAAAAAGCCGTCAGACTGCTATCAAGACCTTGACAAAGCAGATGCATATACAACGGACGACCTTATGTACAGGCATTGGGACCACGTTGTCACTGAGATTCCGCACACATTCATCAGCAAGTTCAATTTCAAAAAAGAGAAATCTGTACTTCAGGAAAACTCCGTGGACATACTTTCTGCGGATGAGCAGATGTTCGAACTGCCGACAGAACCGTTCGGAGGCCTGGAGCAGCTTGACTGGAGCCCGGACGGAAGATACATAGCCTATTCATGCCGCAAGCTCACCGGCAAAAGGTATGCATTTTCAACAAATACCGAAATATACATTTACGATACAGACTCCGGAAGCACATCCGTCATCGGAATGAAAGGCGGATATGACACAGACCCGGCATGGAGTCCGGACGGTTCTGCAATATGCTGGATAAGCATGGAGAGGGATGGATATGAGGCCGACAAGCAAAGACTGATGACAGCGCAGGTCGGTTACACTGCTGAAGGTCCTGTCTTCAAAGACATACAGGACATTACGTCTGAATTCAAATACAATGCATCGGGTCCGGTATGGTCCGGAGATTCAGGAAGCATATTTTTCTCTGCATTGGCAGAGGGTCTCCAGGGCATTTTCGAGGCTAAGAGGGAAAACGGCAGATGGGTCATAAGCCGCATCACAGGTGAGGACGCATGGTACGACTTCGGCTCTCCTTTCCATGTGGCATGCTCCGGAGACGGGGAAAGGACCCTGTATACGACATGGTGCAGCATGGATTTCCCTACTGAAATTGCAGCAGTTGAAACCGGGGCACAGGGAGTGTCATACAGACAGGTGACGGACGAGAACGGGCATATCATTTCCAGGCTTGCCGAACATAAGACAGAGGCCAGGATGATAAAGACCGTGGACGGTAAAGACATGCTGACATGGGTGCTCTATCCGCCTCATTTTGACCCTTCCAAAGTATATCCGGCCATACTGATCTGCCTTGGCGGACCTCAGGGCACACTCAGCCAGGGCTGGTCATACAGATGGAACTACCGTCTGATGGCTGCCCAGGGCTATATTACAATATTGCCGAACAGGAGAGGCACCACAGCATTCGGGCAGGAGTGGACCGAGCAGATTTCAGGAGACTATCCGGGACTTAACATGCAGGACTACATTTGCGCGGCAAAGGCTCTCAAGGCCGAGCCTTATGTCGGGAAGACCGCTGCATGCGGGGCAAGCTACGGAGGCTACTCAGTGTATAATCTGTGCGGAGTGCACGGGGATGTGTTCGACGCTTTCATTGCCCATGCAGGAATTTTCAACGAAGAGCACATGTACATGACAACGGAAGAGATGTGGTTTCCCAATTTCGACAATGGCGGCCTGCACGAATGTGCCATCGACCCGAGGACGGGCACAGAGGACGCTCCATGCGGGCCGGCAGGTGACGGAGTCACTTTCGGAGGAATCATGCAGGGAGGCTCACCCTGGAGCAATAAGCCGGAAGCCGTCAGGCACTATGCCCTGTCGCCTCACAAGTCTGTGACGAACTGGCATACTCCTCTCATGGTGATCCACGGAGGAAAAGACTACAGGGTACCTGTGGACCAGGGACTTGCAGCCTACAATGCCGCACAGATGATGGGAGTACCTTCAAGGCTCCTGGTATTCCCGGATGAGAACCATTGGATTCTAAAGCCTCAGAATGCCCTGATGTGGCATAGGGAATATTTCCGCTGGCTGGACACCTATTGCAAAGAATAGCAGCTTATATATCTGCAGGCAGAATCACTGACCCAGCTTGTAGATTTCAGAAATCCTGACAAATCCGCGGCGCATGAAATACTCATGTGCCGCTTTGTTGTTTACACCTGATTCCAGATAAATGTCTGAAACTCCTTTGGCATGCAGCCAAGCAATGCCTTTGTCGAGCAAAGCAGAGCCAAGACCGCAGCAGCGGCATTCCTCGTTGACCAGGACATCACATACTACACCGAAAGGCTCAGCTCCGTCATCAGTGATTTCCACGACACAGAAGCCGGCCATTTCCGCACCGGCCACCGAGGCCTTGAATACGGCAGACTTCTCCCCTCCCCTTATTTTGTCCAATATATATTTCATCCACAAGGCAGGCCCATGCGGAGACGGGAAGGCGGTCAAGCTTCCATTCTGAATCTTCCCCTGCCCGACTCCCATCTGCAGTTCACCGTGGGAGATATACTCATTATGGAGAGATATGTAGCGGAAAAACATGTCGCACATCTCCTGCGCGTCAGAGTCCGCTGCCCTGACAATGTCAAAATCAGCTTTCATTCTTATTTTTTTATAAACATCTGCCATATTTTCTTTGCCGTACTTTTCAGGGCAAGAAGAATGGCGAATACAGTTATAGTGGCCACCACTGTCACAAGCCATGCCGCGATACCGTCTGACTTCACGTCAAAATATGTCAGAAACGGCATCTCAGAACGCTGGAAGAAAAGTTCAAAAGTAGAGGCGCAAGATATTATAAGCAAAATCGTATTAAGGAGAAAGTCAGACTTCATGGCCTTGTAGTCGCTCAGATTGCGCAGACTCTCATTCACCATTGCTATTATGCCCCGCAATTCCTCCATATCCTTTTCAAGCCTCAGGCGTCTGGTTGTTCTGTCAAACATGACCAAATGTGAGGCGAACTTTGAATATTTCACTATGTCAAGCTGGAGAACCATTCTTGAGAGCCTTATCCCGAGGTCAGCGTTTTCTCCGATAAGTTCTTCGGATGACCTGTCCTTTGCCGTCAGTGCAACATCAATCATCTTGTCCTTGGCGACAGCGATTACATGTTTCTTGGCAAGGACCATCTGCAGTATAAGCAGATATTCCGGCCACGAGACGTGGTACCTCGCCCTCTCCCTGAGGTGTCCGGCCCAGTCAACTCCCTGCCTGACGGCATCACCGGATGCATTTCCATGGCACGCACGGCTTTCATCGGCAGCATTGCCGCGACGGCCATAGGTTCCGAAAACAACTGCCAGATTAGTTCCGACAAGCACAAGGTCATCTGTATCAATGGCTATATTTTCCCCGCAGACCTCATCGTACGCATCTGGATGACGGTAAGGCCATTCGCCCGGATAAAGCGTCATAAGTCCAACAAGCTCCGGCTTGTGGAATTCCTTTATATGGGTTATTATTTCGGCCTCAGTAAGACGTTTCTTTGCTTTGCCGGAAAAAAGGTCTCCTCCGCCAGATACGGGATGCATGACATTTTCCCAAATGTCCACCATGGCATAGTGCTGGTCATTCCTGACGCTGACTCCATGGCGTCTGCGATATTTTTCATGGCCCATCCTGTCATTATGGCTGCTTACTTCACGATAGGCAGTATGATAATTATACAGATATTTCTTGTACCGAAGGGCCACCTCGTCAAAGGTCCGTCCCTCTCCGGAGATTACCCACGGCTCTGCAGACGGCTCTGTGAGAAATCCGTCCTCATCTATCCAGAAATCCTTGACAACAAGTGTACTCTCCAGATTTATATTGCTTTGTGAAGAGAGTCTTTCTCCGCGTCCTTCCCGCTCCCCGTGTGAACTGCTCCAATATTCAGCTCCGAGATGAATTGAGAGCAAGGCTATCAGGTGGTCCGTAATTGCTGATGCTGCAACCGGTTCCCCGTCATCGGCACCCGGAGCCAGGACTTTCGCTGAATTTCCGTCAAAGAAGAAACGGTATGTCAGGGAAACTGTATTGCCGAAGAAGATGGACATCTCCACCGAAGCATGTCCGGCCAGATCAACGGGAGGGAAATCTTCGTCTTCTGCAGGGCGCAAAGGCATCAGGAAATCAAAACCGCGGAGGGAGCACCTGTACACAGCCTTCCGTCCAAAAGTCCATACAAAAGAAGAACTGTCTTCTTCTCCGCACGAGGTGAGCACCGGCCTTGTATAGAGTCTTTTTTCAAAAAGTTTTCCTCTGCATACCTTTTTCTTTACAAGCGCATCTTCTTTTCCCCTCATTACGAATATCTGTCTTTCGATATTCTGGTTCATATATACGACAGGACATTCGAGAAAATCAGCAGGCCCGCGCCATATATTTGTTGAGAATGCCTCCTCTGCCATCCGGTCCGTCAATGTTTCATAGTCATCACGGACGGCATCTTCCGGGAGAAAGAGTTCCAGACATCTGTTGACGGAAAAGGTGTGGATGAACACTACGCTGAACTGCGGGTAAGCAAGTCCGTGCCCGTCTTTGGAGCAGCAATAATCATAAGTTTGCATAGCAATATTCGGTATTAGGTGGCAAATATAGCGAAAAGCTGAGAGCAGAGCACCAAACCTCATTCTATAATCAGTCCCAAATGACGCGTAAGTTGCTGACTCTTAGTCACATCCTGATAATCGCTGCCCCAAAAACGGGGGCAGCGATTATCAGGAACAAGCTGATTCACAATGGATTGCACATCACAAGATACACCCAAAGCATGCTGAACTATCTGCACAAAAGGAATAACGCATCACACTTTATGCCCGTGACGCAAAAATGCAAAACTACGTTCTAAATGTCTTAACTTATTCTTAAACTGCGTTATCGTCAATTCCTTTACGTTCATATACACAAACAGCCGAAGCCAAATGCTTGGCTTCAGCTGTTTATCATAAAGTGTCAGACAAGTACAGGATTTATTTACTCAGCTTTTTGTGTTATACGAATCTTACCATACCAATCACCAACATTGATATTAAGAATACATCCGCGCTCCTGTCCGGTGTCGTTCTGTTTGACTGATATTATCAGAGAAGTGCGGCTGTCCAAATCATCAAACATGATCTTGAACCATTCGCCCTCACATCCAATCATATCATACCTAAATTCCTCGCCATAAATAACTTCATAAGCATCGCGATCTATTCCATCCAAACCGGTAAGAATAAATCCACAGTTCTTTTTCGAATAAATCCTCTGAGAACTTTCCCCGGCATCGAAAACTACGTTGTATGAAGACATCTTAACTTGATCCGGCCATTTCCCTTTTGCACATCCGGAAAACAGCAGCGCACACAATAGAAAATAAAATAATCGTTTCATCATCTTCATGTTTTTATCTTGTATAAGTTATTAACCTGTAATTCCATGTATAATTCCGATGCTCTGAAATCGTAGCACCGGTATCTATATCGCTGTCGTAGCTGTACCGGTCAGTCGTATTGAACACACCCTTTCTATAATATCCGTCACAGGCACCGAGCCACCCCCAGTTGATGTGATAGTAGGCATCATCCATCAGACCGTCTATGACCCAGGCATGCCCGCTGCCGCCACCGCTTCCGTCCAAATATACCGGCAGTCTGTCTCTAAGGCAGTCGTCAGCTTTACGCTGATTCTTATTGCCAAAACCCAAGAATTTCTTGACGTTAGGATAATTGTAATTATTCAGTGTACGCTT
>CAMWUW010000032.1 GCA_947177525.1 uncultured Bacteroidales bacterium
GGGTAACAATGTTCATATATTTGAATCAAACTAAATAACCAAACAGTTTATTTTTCTATGAATAAATTATCAACTATTCTGATTGGCATCGCAATGGCTTTGGCGATGCCGCTGACTTCGTTTGCCCAGAACGCATTCGGAGTGAAAGGGTACGTCTTCGATGAAACCGGCCCTATGGTTGGTGTCACGGTACTGGAAAAAGGCACTGCCAATGGTACATCAACCGGAGCTGACGGTGATTTCGCTTTTTATGTGAGCGGGCCTGATGCAATTGTGGAAATCAGTTCCATCGGCTACGAAACCCTTGCTTTTACGGCAGACCGTCTTCCTGCCCGCATTATCCTGAAGACGGATTCTGAGCTGCTTGAGGAAACTGTAGTGGTGGGCTATGGTTCACTCAGCAGGAAGGAAATCTCGTCTTCTGTAGTGTCCGTAAATGCGGATGACTTTAACAAGGCTGCTGCCGGAGATCCTATGCAGCTTCTTGTCGGCAAGGTGGCAGGTCTTAATATTGACGTGTCCGCGGACGGCTCAAGTTCATCATTCCAGATACGCGGAGCGACTTCAATCAACGGGAGCAATTCTCCGCTTGTCGTTATAGACGGAGTTGCCGGTGCATCTCTGAGCGATGTTTCGACTCAGGACATCGAATCTATATCAATCCTTAAGGATGGTGCATCTGCTGCTATTTATGGTACACGCGGAGCCAATGGTGTCATACTTGTAACTACGCGCAAGGGTGCAGGTGAGGCCGGCAGAGTGAGGGTGACTTATGACAGTTATGTCTCTCTGCAGGCTCTTCATGCAATGCCGGAGGCATATAGTCTTGAAGAGTGGCTCGTGATGAATAAAGAGACAGGGCGTGACAAGACCGATTACGGCGGACGTGAAGAGAAAGCCTATTGGAATGCGCTCAGAAATGACAAGCCGACTTACGATATCAACCAGCACATAACTTTGGCAGGTTCTACAGGAAAAAGCAATTATAATCTCTCGCTCAACTACACTAACCGCAACCGCTTGTGGAAGAATCAGAAAAGCGAGATATACAGGGCACGCTTCGTTATGAATCAGAAGTTCCTTGGGGATATCCTGGAACTTTCCACAAACGCCAATCTAAGGGCAAATCTCAACAAAGGAAACAATGGCGGTCTTACGGGAGCCGTGTTCATGAACCCTACGCGTCCTGTCTATGATGATACGACTCCTACAGGATATTTCTGGCCTACCCATTCTACCGGAGCGACAAACTCAGTAGAGAACAATCAGCTCCCGACAAACAAGAACCACCGCATATCCATAAACCTTCAGGAAGATTTCAAGGTTTATATCTTCAGAAATGACAATCACCTGCTGACGACCAATGCGATGATTTCGGCAGGTTATAATTCTTGCAATGAATATAGCTATACTCCTTCCGTGATGCAGACATGCCAGATGTGGAATGCTTATGCGGGAAGTGCGTCAATCAATGCAAGTCATAGTCTCAACCTGAATTTCGAGTGGCTTGTCAACTATAATCTCAGCATCGGGAAGCATAACCTCAAGGCCGTTGCCGGGTATTCATATACTCAATATGACGAGGAAAGCCACAATATGACAAACAGGGACTTCCAGTATGACCAGTTCCTGTGGCATGACATTGGAACCGGCACATATCTCAAATCAGGTCTCGCTTCCATGGGTTCAGGCAAGGTGTTCAATAAACTTGCCGGTGTGTTCGGGCGTGTGACTTATTCATGGAGCGACCTTCTTACTGCGACGGCTTCTTTGCGCTATGAGGGCAGCTCAAAGTTCGGACATAACAGGAAATACGGCTATTTTCCAGCAGTTTCGGCTGCCTGGACAATCTCGAATATGGGATTCATGGACGGAACAAAGTCATGGCTGGATGACTTGCGCATAAGGGCTTCTTATGGAGTTACCGGCCGAAATGCCGGAAGTGACTATGCATCTCTCGCGACATATAGTTCGAAAGGATCGAATTATTATATGGACGGAGAGTGGATAGGGGGTTACGGCATCACCAGGAATGCAAATCCGAATCTCGGCTGGGAGACTGCTGTGGTTTATGACTATGGAATTGACTTTGAATTTTTCAACCGCAGGCTGTCCGGATCTATAGAATATTTCGACCGTCGTTCCGAGAGTCTTCTTTATACTTATGCGGCTCCTCAGCCTCCGTATGTATACGACAGCATAACTCTGAATCTCGGGTCAACCCAGAACCGCGGATTTGAGGTTGCACTGAACTGGACGGACAAAATCGGCAAAAACTGGAGCTATAGTGTCGGTGGAACTTATTCTTACACTGATGCATTTCTCAGAAGCATCGGAAACGATGTATATGCGGCTTCTTACATAGACCTTGGTGCACTCGGAACCGTAGGCTCAAGCGAGTACCGCTTCCGTCTTGAAGAAGGCTCAAGAATCGGTGACATCCGCGGCTATGAATATGCCGGCTATAATGACGAAGGCCAGCTTCTTCACTATACCGCAGACGGGGGGACCGCTTCCAAGACGGGAGTAACTGATGATGACAAAAAAATAATCGGCAACACCCTTCCTAAGCACAGTTTCTCTGTTTACTTTACATTGAGGTATAAACGATGGAATCTTACTGTCAACGGCCGCGGTCTTGCCGGAATGGATATATGGAACTCTCAGCTCCAGTCATACGGGCTTCCGGGGGTGACATCGGACAACCTTCTGAAGAGCGCGTATGAGAAGTATCCTCATCTGACTGCTGACAACGATTATCTCAACTCATTCTATCTTGAAAAAGGCGACTGGTTCAAGCTTGAGAAGGTGTCAATAGGAAGGGATTTCAAGTTCAAGAAGAACAAGGCAGGTTTCGAGAGCATGAACATCTATCTTGCGGCAACAAACCTATTCACTATAACCGGCTTTACCGGGGTTGATCCATCGACTGTGTCGTCAGTGGGCCTGACTCCCGGTATATCAAGCTCCAATAATCTTTACACCTCAACAATCACTCTTGGCCTGTCTGCAAGGTTCTAATAACTAAACAATGATTATCAATATGTGTAGTATTATATTCAAAAGAGTCCTCATAGTATTGGGCGCAATATGTGTGGCAACAGGATGCTTCGACATGGAGGAACGTCCTCATACTTTGCTTTCCGCATCGACTTATCTTACAAATGAGACAGCTGTCAAGCAGGTGATATCAAACATTTATGCGCAGGAGCAGGGAGACCTGTCTGAATATTATTGGTATGCCCAGGAATTGTCTGCCGACCAGATTGCATGGCGCTCATGGAACGGCGGCAGCTGGGGCTGGGACGGAGGTGACAAGTTCGTCTTGTCTACTCATACGTGGACTCCTCTTTCCAATTACGTGAACAGAATTTGGAATGGTGCCTGGACGGCCATCGGCCTTTGCAATAATTTTCTCGCCGACATGGAAACCGTCGGTCCGGGAGGACTTGGCATCACTCAGGAAAAATATGACTCATATATTGCCGAGGTGAGGACATTCCGTGTATTCTGTTATTACAATGTGTTTGAGGTCTTCGGAGGGACGATACCTCTGACGACGAGTACGGATACTTCTGTTCTTCCTGTATCGGCGATGTCGGGAACTACTTTCGAGGAAGGGTGCCGGAAAATCTGCGATTGGATGATCAGTGAGCTTGACCAGACTGTCGGGGCACTTCCCGTAAACGGCTCCGTGAACCGTTGCAGCCAGGCAATGAACAGAATGATAAAGATGCGCATTCTTCTCAACTCTGAAATCTTTACAGGTGAAGAGCGATTCAGTGAGTGTAAGCTTCTTGCAAAAGATATTCTTGACGGCAAGTTCGGCACTTATATGATAGCAGACAAGTATCAGTCCATTTTTTCAGCCCATAATGATACGGACTGCAAGGAGATTATTTTTGCATTCTCTTCTGACAAGGTCTATAACAAAAAGTCCACAAACATGCGCAACGGTCCGTTCATGAATTATACATACATGAACTATTACGATTGCGAGAATACTCATTCCGGCTGGAACTGCTGTGCTCTTGTACCGTCATTTGACAATTCGAATGATTTTTATGCGCAGTGCGTAGAGAACAGGATAGTCGGTTATGACACGACTTACAGAGATGACGGTACAATAAAAAAGATTACGGAAAAATATGAACCTGTCATCATCAGGGACAAGTATGACAAGGAGCTGGCAAAATGTTTTCTGGATGCTCCCTATAATGACAAGCTGGGTGCTGTACATGAACGTTTTGACCCTCGTGACATCCGGTTGGCTGAACCTTACAACAATGCTGCGAACGGTGACCCTACAGACTGGGGCGGCATGTTCCTTGAGGGTGCGCTCCGTGACCATTACGGTACAGGAGACGTGCAGGTCGCCGATGCGGACCGCACGGGTATGGGCCTTGTTTACGTTGACCAGATAGGTAATTTCCAGAATAAGGGGAACCATCCTCTTCAGATTGTCGAGAATCCGCGCTGGGGCGAAACCAACTCAGGACTCCGCACCGCAAAGTACCCTTATTATCCCCTGTCCTCTTCATTCAATATGGCCGATCCTGATGTGGTGGAGTTCCGGCTCGCCGAGGTCGTGTACACATTTGCGGAGTGCCTCCTTCGTGAGGGTGACAATGCTCAGGCCAAGGAGTATGTCAACCTTGTCCGCAAACGTTATTTCAAGGCTTCGGACTGGGAGAACGGTTCTGTCATCGGAGGGAGAACTCTGGTTGGTGCAAGAGACCAGGCGCCGCGCGGTTTTTCAGATGCTTTTGATATGGACAGAATGCTCAGCGAATGGGGACTTGAGTTTTATGATGAGGGACACCGCCGCCGTACTGACCTGAGGCGTTTCGACAAGTTTACCCAGGGACAATGGTGGTTCTTCGGGCGTGCTACAGAGGTCGGATATGACCTTCCGGCAAAGCGTGACCGTAAATATGAGTGGTATCCTGTGCCTGAGCGTGCCCTTACTGCAAATGCGGGACTTGTTCAGAATCCGTATTACCTTTAGATATATGCTTGCTTTTACGGGGAAGGATTTCCATGCCCCGTAAAAGTCATTAAAAATCGTTATTTGACCGGATATGAGAAGAATTTGCATATTATTAATTGCATTATTCGTATTGGATTTCAGTGTAAAAGCTGTTGAGGTCGAGAGAATGGAGCCTCCTTTCTGGTATACAGGCATGAAGAACACTGAACTTCAGGTAATGTTCTATGGTGAAAATATCTCGGCTGCTGATTTTTCATTGAAATCATACGAAGGAGTACGCATAAAAGAGATCTGCAAGCTTGAAAATCCTAATTATCTGATTGTTTATCTTGATGTGTCTTCAGCAGCAAGGCCCGGAGTGATGCAGTTTGAGTTCAGGCAAGGCAGAAAGGCTATTGTGAAAGACTTTGAACTTAGGGAAAGGAATGCCAAGCCGGGTGCGATGGGCTTCACAGCTAAGGATGTGCTGTACCTGATAATGCCTGACCGCTTTGCCAACGGAAATCCTGACAATGACGTGCTTGACGGCCATGAGGTCAACAGACAGGGCGGCGGACGCCATGGAGGTGACATCAGGGGAATCGTTGATCATCTTGATTATATTGATGACTTGGGGGTTACGGCCATCTGGCTCAATCCCGTGCAGTTCAACAAAGGGGGACAATCGCATGGATATTCAATTTCGGACTACTATCTTGTGGACCCTAGGTTCGGAACAAACGAGGAATATTGCGCAATGATAGATGCAGCGCATGAGCGGAATATCAAAGTTGTCATGGACATGATATTCAACCATTCGGGCAGTGCCCACTGGTGGGTCGGGGACATTCCGTCTTCAGACTGGTTCAACCAGAATTGGTATGCGGAACAGTTGAGTGAAAGAATGCGTGGTTCTCGGCAGGCTAAGCCTGGTATGTCCGGCATGGGATACGGCAGAAGGGAACAGCCTAAGCTGCCTGCAACTGTCGGAGAATTCAATGCGCTTCCGGAACAAGAACGTGAAAAACTGATTGCCCATTACAGAATCAATCCTGACGCCCTTGCAACCACTACGCACTATAAATGGGTGCTTATGGATCCTCATGCTCCTCAGACAGAAAAGGATATACTTGTCGAGGGGTGGTTCTCAGGAGGAATGCCTGACCTGAATCAGAAAAACAGGCATCTTGGCAGATATCTTATACAAAACAGCATTTGGTGGATTGAGTATGCACGCATCGACGGCATCAGGATGGACACTTACCCATACGCTGACTATGATTTCATGGTACAGTGGTGCGAAGAAGTTGAGGCTGAGTATCCTGAATTCAATATAGTAGGTGAAGGCTGGTATCCGCGCAATTCTGCTGCTGGATGGTGGCAGCGCGGAGCAGCGACGAATGCCGATGATTCAAAATTGAAGACTACCATGGATTTTGACATCACATTCACTGCAAAGAGGGAATTTCTTAAGGAAAGCAATACCTCGGAAGGTTCGGAGGCCGGCCTGTTCAAAATATATGAATGCCTGACCCAGGACTTTCTTATCCCGAATCCGGACAATGTGCTTGTGTTTCTGGATAACCATGACATTGCCCGTTTTATGGATGAAGGCGATCCTATATGGAAATTCAGACAGGGCATTGCATTCCTGCTAACGACAAGGGGAATTCCGCAGATGTATTATGGTACGGAGATTATGATGGCAGGACCGAATGCGCTCAGGGCTGATTTCCCGGGAGGCTGGAAGGAGGATACAGCCGATGCCTTTACTCCGGAAGGCCGTACTGCTGTACAGAACGAGTGCTGGGATTATGTGAGCAGACTCCTTAACTGGAGGAAGACATCTGCCCCCGTCACGGAGGGAAAACTCATTCATTATACCCCGGACAACAAGACAAGGTGCTATGTTTACGCACGTACGGACGGCAATGATACCGTACTTGTAATCTTGAACGGCAGTGACACTGTGAGGATTCTGGATATGGCGCGGTTCTCTGAGGTTGTCGGGGAAAATACAAGAGGCGTTGATGTAATTACGGATGATGTGATTGATCTTACGGAACCTGTTGTTGTTCCTGCCCGTGGCGTATATATACTGGAACTTGAAAAATAGGATTAGCAGCATTGCTGCTTCAATAGAATGACGGAATTATGAAGATGTTTAAGATTATGGCCCTTGCGGTCTTGCCGTTTTTGGGTATTGTTCACTCTGCAGGAGCTGTAAATGACCCTGTTGCTGACAAGGATGCCTGTGTGGCGGCAGGCAATGCGAGATTCACGGTTCTTACAGACCGCCTTGTGCGCATGGAGTGGTCTGCAGACGGGTGCTTTGAGGATAATGCGACTCTGGCAATTGTAAACAGGAAACTTCCTGTGCCAGCCTTTTCCGTGACAAGGGAAGGAAATGGAGTCAGAATAAGGACAAAGGCACTGACCCTTTCATACGACGGGAGCGGACGCTTTGACGAAGGCAATCTGTCTGTTTCGTTCCGGCTCAACGGCAAGACGGTAATATGGAAACCCGGGGCTGATGCCTCCGGCAATCTTATGGGTACCGCACGTACTCTTGACGGATGTATGGGGCCGGAAAAGATTAATAATAACGATCCTATGGAGACCGGCATCATTTCCCGTGACGGATGGGCCATAGTGGATGAAAGCAAAAGGCATATTTTTTTAGCTGATGATTCCGACTGGGGCGAGTGGGTTGCCGCAAGGCCTTCCGGTGATGTCCAGGACCTGTATATATTTGCCTATGGGCATGACTATAAGTCTGCCTTGGCTGATTTTACAAAGGTTGCCGGCAAGATTCCTATGCCTCCGAAGTATGTGTTCGGATACTGGTGGAGCCGCTATTGGGCATATTCGGACGATGAGTTCCTTGAACTGGCAGGTGAGTTCAGGGCAAGGAAACTGCCCATTGACGTGATGGTGATTGACATGGACTGGCATGAGACATGGCAGAGGAGCAGCCGCAAGTACGGGAGGGATGAGTTCGGACAGAGAATCGGGTGGACCGGCTACAGCTGGAACCGGGATTTGTTTGCGGACCCTGCAGGTTTTCTGTCAGAGCTGCACGAGATGAACCTCAAGACCTCGCTCAACCTTCATCCGGCTTCCGGAATCGTACAGCGGGAGGACTGCTACGAAGATTTTGTAAAGGATTATCTGGCAAGGACAGATGACTATGACGGCCCGGAAGGATATGTGTACAAAGGTGGGGAGCAACTGGGAAACAACATGACCGCTAAAAAGGGCTATCGTGCCCCTGTTCCTTTCCGTATGAGCCAGCAGGCTTGGGCTGATGCTTTCTTCAATTCTGTGATTCACCCTCTTGAGGAACAGGGCATAGATTTCTGGTGGCTTGACTGGCAGCAATGGAAAGAGAGCAGGTATGTGGAAGGGCTGAGCAATACGTTCTGGCTAAACTATACATTTTTCAATGACAAGGTGTGCAGGAACCTCAACACTCCTGCATCTGATTCTCCGCGGCCGATGACATACCACCGCTGGGGAGGTCTTGGAAGCCATCGCTATCAGATAGGTTTCTCCGGTGACACTTATATCAAATGGGAGGTACTCGGCTATCTTCCGTACTTTACGGCCACGGCGTCGAATGTCGGCTATGGATACTGGGGCCATGACCTTGGCGGCCACATGCAGAGGTCCAAGGACTCTACTGATCCGGAACTCTATACAAGGTGGCTTCAGTATGGAGTCTTCTCGCCATTGTTCAAGACACACTGCACAAGCTCCGACATCATTGAGAGGAGATTCTGGATGTTTCCGGAACACTACGGGTATATGAAGGATGCGCTTGAGCTACGTTATGCACTTTCTCCATACATTTACGATGCAGCCCGTCAGGCATACGACACTGGGGTCTCTATATGCCGTCCTATGTATTATGATTATCCGGAGGATGACAACGCCTACATACGGAAAGAACAGTACATGTTCGGTGACAATATCCTTGCAGCTACGATATGCAGTCCGGCAGACAAGAAAACAGGCCTTGCGGAGAGAAAAGTATGGTTTCCGGCCGGAAATGACTGGTATGACATGGCGCACCGCAAAATGATAAAGGGAGGTGCTGTCCGGACACTCCATTATACCATAGCTGAAAATGCATGGTTTGTCAAGGCGGGGGCGATAATCCCGATGGCGGAAGAGGGAATACAGAATCTTCAGGAGAAGAGCAATGCACTCCGTCTTTATGTTGCTCCGGGCACCGGCACAAGTGCATATACGCATTATGAGGATGACGGCACAAGCCAGGCATACATGACGGAATATGCCTTCACACAGATTACTAAGAAATCAACATCATCGTTATGTACTGTTACTGTCGCGGCACGGGAGGGAACTTACAGCGGAATGTCAGAGGACAGGAAACTGACATTTGTTTTCGGAGGACTTGACAGAAAGCCGTCGTCTGTAAAGGTGAACGGAACAGTCGCTGTATATGAATTTGACAGTGACACCAGGGAGGCTTGTGTCATCCTGCCTGTCCTGCCTGCGTCCGATGCCATTGTTGTCAATGTTAAATATTAAAGTGATGATCAGAAAACATTTTTTAAGCATTATTCTGATTCTGCTTGCCTTCACCGGCTGCAGTGTTAAAAGACAGCACCATGTGCCTCAGGCCCAGGATGTTGTGATGTACCAGATAAATCCGCGCGTATTTGCCGCGGACCATTCATTCAAGGCGATTGCTGAACAGCTCGATCAGATTCAGGAACTGGGTGTCAATGTGCTATGGTTCATGCCTATCTATGAAATAGGCCGGAAAAATTCCGTAAACTCTCCGTATTGTATCAAGGACTATACTTCGGTCAATCCGGAATTCGGTACAATCGATGACTTCAATGCGCTTGTAAAGGAGGCTCATAAAAGAGGACTCAGCGTTATACTTGACTGGGTGGCCAACCACACTTCATGGGATTGTCCGTGGCTCGAAGAGAATCCGGAATGGTACACGAGGGATTCACTTGGGAATGTGATTCATCCGGCCGGGACAGGATGGCGGGATGTGGCGGATCTTGATTTCAGTAATCAGGATATGCGTAATGCAATGATTGAGGACATGAAATATTGGATTATCGAGCATGATGTCGACGGATTCCGTTGCGATGCGGCTGATTATGTGCCGTTTGATTTCTGGAAGCAGGCCGTGACCGAATTGAGATCTATTCCGGACCGCAGGCTCCTTCTGCTTGCAGAGGGGCAGCGGAAAGATCATTTTGATGCAGGTTTTGATATGAATTATGCCTGGGGATACCTTGCCGCAATGCGCAGGGTGTTCCGCCGCAATGCTTCGGTCACCACGCTTATAGAGACTGATCTCCGTGAATATGAAGGTGTGGATCCGGGGAAGGTGAAATTGAGGTTCACTACAAACCATGATGAGGCGGTCCGCAGGTCTGCAGTGGACGAATTCGGTGGTGAAAGACAGGCTATGGCAGCTTTTGTCGCTACTGCATTCCTTCGCGGAGGCATGCTTATATATGATTCCCAGGAGGTCGGATTCAGAGGAGGGATCGATTTCTTCCGGTATGTTCACGTAGACTGGGCATCAAATCCGGAATACAGGGAGGAATACAAATCCCTGGTCAAATTATATAATGAGCATCCTGCCATAAGAAGAGGCCACCTTGTCACTTATCCTCATGATGATGTCCTGATGTTTGAGCGTATACTTGAAGATGATTGTATGTTCGTGGCTGTGAACCTCAGGGATAGGGAAGTAAGTGTATGTGACATGAGCGGAAATACCTGGTATCTCAATCCGTATGAATATGTAATTGAAGACAGATCAAATAATTAGGCTATGAGAAAATTTATTTTGACTTTTGCCGCTGCGATTATGGGGCTTTCTCTGAACGCAAAGATAATCTCTGCGGCAGGCGAAAAAGTGACACGTGTCGAGCCGCCATGCTGGTGGACAGGCATGACTACGGAGCTGCAGCTGATGGTGCAGGGACCGGGAATCAGTGGATATGACGTGAAGTTTGAAAAGGGACCTGTCATAACTAAAGTCTCTATGGCGGATAACCCTGATTTTCTTTTCCTTGATGTAGAAATTCCTGATTCTGTGAAGGAAGGGGTCTATGACCTTATATTCACTAAGGGCAGGGATAAATTCAGCTATGCATACTCCATAGGGAAAAAAGCGGACAGACCACGTGAAAGCTTTACGTCCGGGGATGTGATTTATCTTATCGTTCCGGACCGTTTTTCAAATGGTGACCCGTCAAACGATTCCACTGAAGATACTGCAGAAGAAGCCCGCAGGGATAGTCCTATGGGACGCCATGGCGGCGACATCAGAGGCATTATGGATCACATGGACTATATTGCCGATCTCGGTGCCACTGCAATATGGATGACTCCTCTCCTCGAGGACAATGCCCGCCGGGGCTCTTACCATGGATATGCGTGCTCTGATTATTACAATATCGACTCGCGTTTCGGTGACAATGCCCTTTATAGGGAGATGGTGGATGTTGCACATGAGCATGGCTTGAAGGTGATTATGGACATCGTCACAAATCATTGCGGAACGGAGCACTGGTGGATGAAGGACATGCCTTTCAAGGACTGGGTCCATGTAAATGAGCCTTATTTCAATTCCAATCATATATATTCTCTCGCCTTGGACCCGAATGCCTCTGAAGCTGACCGTAAACTGATGGAAGAGGGATGGTTTTCGCGCGGCATGCCGGACATGAACCTTGACAACCCCTATCTGCTCAAATATTTCCAGCAGTGGGCGGTATGGTGGATTGAATATTCAGGACTTGACGGTTTCCGTGTTGACACATATTTCTACAACGAAAAAATTCCCATGTCATATTGGTGCAAGGCCGTTACGGATGAATACCCATGGTTCAACATAGTGGGAGAAAACTGGAACAGCAATCCTGACATGGTGGCCTATTGGCAGAAAGATAATCCTAATCCTGACGGATTCAATTCCAATCTTCCTTCAATCATGGATTTTCCGCTCAGGGATGCCGTAAATGCAGCTCTTTCACTTCCACTCCCTTCTGAGGAAGCCTTGCCTGGACAGCAGGTCGGACAGCGTGGCCGTAGAGGGCCTGACATGATGTCTGTCTACAATGTGCTTGCCCGTGACTTCCAGTACCATGACCTGAGCAATATGCTTTTGTTCTGGTCTAACCATGATACGGCCCGCATCGGTGATGTGTTCGGGCAGAACTGGTCCAAGATGAAGCTTGCTTTTGCCATGCTGGCAACTATGCGCGGTATACCTCAGGTTTTCTATGGCGACGAACTCATGTTTTCTATAAACACTTCAAAGCGTGATGACGGGCGTCTGAGGATGGATTTCCCTGGTGGCTGGGAAGGAGATGCTGTAAACCTATTTACGGAGGAAGGCCGACTGGCCGCTGCGGCTGATGACAAATGGTCCGGTGCGGCTGATCTTCACGATTATGTAAAGACGCTTCTCAACTGGCGCAAAAATAAAAAGGTTATTCACTCCGGCAGAACAATGCACTTCATTCCTCAGAATAATACATACGCATATTTCAGATATGATGACTCTGACCTTGTGTTTGTATTTGTCAATAATTCGGATGAGGATGCAAAGGTTACATGGTCCCGTTTTGAAGAAATTGCCGGAAATCTTAAGGAGGGACGCAATGTGCTGACTGGGGAGACTGTGACAGTCAATGATGAAACTGTTGTGCCAGCCAATACTGCGCTTGTCGTTGAATACTCCAGATAGATTCTTCAGCTCTCAAGCCAGGACAGGAATTCCTTTGCCCTGGAACGGGAAACTGTAAATTTGAATTTCGTATCATTTCCAGAGTCTCCGGACGGGCTTTCGGCTGTGATGAACAGTCTCCCGTCCAGAGACTTTGTTATGCTGTGTATACTGTCCTTGGCCACAATGCAGCTCCGTGATATTTTGAAGAATTTTTCAGGATCGATACAAGAGGCCAGTGTCTCCAAAGTCTCTTTTACGGCATGTTTCCTCCCGTCTTTGGTGATTGCATAATTTTCCTTGGATTCGGAAATGAAGCACATCACAGAAGGAATGCCGACGGGAATTATATGGCCGTCATTGTAAGTCAGTATTCTTTCTTTATATTCGATTTTGTTTCTTGATGAGAGAGCGGCCAGCAGTTTGTCCAGATCTGTGGAACAGATGCTTCCGCAGCATCTGCCGACGGCCCTCTTCAGGTCTTCTTCCCTGATCGGTTTCATCAGGTAATCAATACAGTTTTCTTCAAAGGCCTTCAGTGCGTATTTGTCAAATGCTGTTGTTATTATCACGTGGGCATTGATTTTTGCGTTGCGGAATATCTCAAAGCAACTGCCGTCAATCAGCATGACGTCCATGAATATTATGTCAACATCATTCCCCGGGGTATTGAGCCAGCTGATGCTTTCCTGTACGCTCTCTGCCATGGCGGAAATCTCTATGTTGGGAAATATGTTTCTGATTGTCTTGGCAAGGAAATCCCTGGCCATGGATTCGTCTTCAATTATCATTATTTTCATTGCCGCATTGTTTATAAAAGTGGTATTGAAACAGAATAATGGCTGTCGGATTTTTCTATATGTATGTCTTTTCCGCAATTGTCCATATAACTTTGTCTTACATATTCCAGCCCATGTCCTGTAGACTCAAGCGGTGACAGCCTCGGAATGAGATTGTTCCGTATGTTTATGTAACTGCCGTCTGAAGATACGTTGATGATGAGAGGATTATTGGCCGGTGTTGAGTTGTGCTTTACCGCATTTTCCACAAGAAGCTGTACTGAGTACGTCACAACGAAGAGATGCAAGTGGTCATTGGGTATGTCATATATTATCTCCAGTCCTTTCGGAAATCTTACCTTAAGCAATTCCATGTATCTTTTTACATAAGAAATTTCTTCTTCCAGAGTGATTACAGGTTCATTTTCATATTTCAGCATGTGCCGGTACAGCCCTGTCAGGTTGCTGATGAATCTTCTTGCATCGGCATTTTTTTCTTCTGCTACCATACAGTCCAGGATGTTGAGGTTGTTGAACAGGAAGTGGGGACTTACCTGCCTCTTGAGGCTTATGTACTGGGCTTTTGCCTGGTTCGCTCTGATTTTTTCATCCATGGCGTTCCTGCGGGCCTCAAGCAAATAATTCATAAGGAAGGCCAAAGAGTATACCGCTATTTCTATGATGATTGCCACGATGGTCATTTCCGTGTAATTATACGTTCCGCTCCCATCTGTAGAGCCGTCCGCAAGAAACAGCATCATCAGTGCAGCCATGACAGGACCGCATGTCATGAGCAATATCACGTGCCCGATTATGTCATACGGCAGCCTTGCATTTTTCCGTGCCCTTATGAATGCCACAGTCAAGACAGTCATTATCACAAGCACAATCGGATGTGACAGAAATAAGGACAATATATTCTGTATGGTGTGATATTGGAAGAAGTCATGCAGCAGATAGCTTTCGAAGAAGATTCTTGCCAACAAAATTGCAAATGCTGCTGCAGTAAGATAGACCATGTGCCTTTCTTTCAGATTGTCGCGGCTTGTCTTGCCCTTGGGTATTTTTTCTGCAAACAGCACAAATCCCCATCCTATTGTGCATGTGGTAATCATTGTAGATGCCATGCCTCTCCATGGCGATGCCACTCCGGCTGAACTCAGTATGCTTCCGATGCCCTTGCCTAAAAGTATGCCGAAAATATTTGTCAGAATGATGCATATTGCCGTAATGTTCAATGAAAGTCTTTCCCTGATGCATATCATTGAAGTCATGGCCAGGGACATGGTTGTCAGGAAATATGTTCTGTCTATGCCGGCTTTAATGCACAGCCATGTGGTCAAGCCGTGCAGAAATGCAAATATGATGATCAGCCAGTGGATGCCAAGTTTCTGTTTCATAACTCTTTTCAATGGAAAACTGCCCTTTCAGCCACATTCCGCAAGTATTCTGCTTTTTCCGGTTCAAGACCGCAGTCTGCCGGTTCTCCGCTGAATTCCTGCCCTGTTATCACGAGATAGTTCACGCATGCCTTGAGATATGAGCCGTAATGAGACTGGTGCTTGTTGTCTGTGTCGTACAGCCTGATGTCTCGGTTCTCCCGGAAGACTGTTTCAAAGGCTTTGCCTATCGGGGAGACTTCACCCCCATTTTGCTCTGCCATGGTATATGCCCCTTTGTAAAGAAGTCCGGTGAAGGCGCTGTAGTCTCCGAAGCCCCCGAAATTTTGGGAGGGGTATGCCCATGTCTGTTCCATGATTATCCTGCATCCGGGAGAATGTTTGAGCACCATTCCTGAAAGTGCAAGATAATCCTGCGGTACATTGCCGTATTTCTCGGGCTCAGATGCGTATCTCGCCGGATTCTGACTCTGGTCCTGAAGAATGGCCATGTCATAGTTTCCATAAGATATCTCGTGGCCTGTGAGTATAAGGCCGGCATGCTGTCCGAGTGTGCGGCCTCCTTTGAGATGGGCCTTTATATTAAAATAATGTCCTTGGCTCCATGCGATTTCCTTGAGCATGGAAGGGGAATTGGAAAAGTAGGTGAATGAATTGCCGAGACAGAGAATGCGGGTCGTGTCTGATGGGACGGAAGTCCCGTAATTCTGAATGCCGGCACCGTTGAAACCATGGCCGGCAAACCCGATTGCGCCGTCTGGTGATTGTGCGTCCTGGGGCTTCCCGCTGCATGTGATGCCTCCTGTGGCCCTGAATCTTATTTTAAGTTCTCCTCCCCGTATCGCCTTTGCAAGCCTGAAAGTCTGATATACACTTGTGTATTCGTGATTCTCGCCCGTACCTATACCGGAACATGCAAATGAGTATTTCATTTCCGGTTTCTCAGGAATTGGCCTGAGGTCTTCGGGGTTGCTTTTCCATTTCCCGGACTCCATGTATTCTATGATAAAATATTTCGGTGAGTCCGGATTGCTGACTATGGTGGCCTCTATCTCGATGAAGCTGCCTTTCTCCAGACGGCTTGCCGGAATGCTGAAAAGCAGAAAGTCATCCTCGCAGAGTGTGCTTACAAATGGTTTTCCGTTAATGTCCTGATATTTAAAAGGTGTATTTTTTCTGCTGATGTCCCGGACGGCAGTTATGTATGCCGGTGAGCCGTTCATTGCATTGATTACATGATTTCCGGAGGTCCATCTGCATGCGTAGAGAGGAGTGTTCTGTTCCATGAATATCCATTGTGCAGGAAATCCGTTCCGGTAAGTTTGTGGATTGCCGCATTGTGTAAGGATGCCATAAAAGGCGATTGCCGCAATGATGATTGAAAGTTTTTCCGAGATTTTCATAAGGCAGTCAAATATTTGACAAGTTAAGAAAAATTAAGTACAAATCCAAAATGAAATGTGTTGCCTCCGGATAGGTTTTTACTGAAAATTGTCTTACTTTTGTCTTTGATGCAATGTCTTTCGGATTATTGGGCCGAGGCACAGCGTCTTAATAATAAGAAGATTATATTATGGGTTCATTCATAGTTGAAGGCGGACATAAGTTGAGCGGGGTCATCCGTCCGCAAGGGGCAAAGAACGAGGCGCTGCAGGTAATCAGCGCAGTGCTTCTCACGTCGGAAGAAGTGAAAATCTCCAACATACCAGAGATTCTTGACATAAAGAATCTTATTCTCCTGCTTGAGGGCATGGGTGTCTCTGTCACAAGGCATGATAAGGGTGTGTATACTTTCAAGGCGGACAATATTGATGAGGTATATGTGTCAAGCGCGGACTTTGTGTCCAAGTGTGCCAAGCTGCGCGGGTCAGTAATGGTTGTCGGGCCTCTTCTTGCGCGTTTCGGACAGGCATATTTCCCGAAGCCGGGAGGAGACAAGATCGGACGCCGCAGGGTCGATACGCATATCCAGGGAATGATGAACCTCGGGGCTGAACATGACTATGATCCGTCAAGAAAGGCATTTTTCCTGCATGTTCCCCAAGGACACCATCTGCAGGGACGGTATATGCTTCTGGATGAGGCTTCTGTGACAGGTACTGCGAATATTCTCATGGCTTCCGTGCTTGCGGAAGGCGAGACGACGATTTACAATGCTGCCTGTGAGCCGTATGTTCAGCAGCTTGCGAGGCTGCTTGTCGCCATGGGTGCGCAGATTGAAGGCATCGGCTCGAATCTTCTGAAGATACGCGGCGTTAAGAGCCTTCACGGGGCGGAACATGTTATCCTTCCGGACATGATTGAGGTCGGGTCTTTCATCGGCATGGCTGCAATGAACCGGAGCGCGATAACCATAAAGGATGTCTCATATACTAATCTCGGCATTATTCCGGAATGTTTCCGCCGTCTTGGTGTGCAGCTGGAACAGCGCGGGGATGACATATATGTGCCGGAGCAGGAAAGCTATGTGATTGATTCTTTTATGGACGGGTCTATAATGACGCTTGCGGATGCTCCGTGGCCGGGGCTTACCCCTGACCTTCTGAGCGTGATGCTTGTTATGGCCATCCAGTGCAAGGGAAGCGTACTTATTCACCAGAAGATGTTCGAGAGCCGCCTTTTCTTTGTTGATAGACTAATTGACATGGGTGCGCAGATTATTTTGTGCGATCCGCATCGCGCTGTTGTTATAGGACATGATCACAATTACAGCCTGCGTGCCGGCAACATGACCTCTCCGGACATCCGCGCAGGAATCGCCATGCTGATTGCCGCCATGTCCGCCAAAGGCACAAGCGTAATCAGCAATATAGAGCAGATTGACCGGGGATATGAGGACATTGACCTCCGCCTGAATGCCCTTGGTGCACGCATCACCCGCCAGTGAGACATGATGGGGCCTTCTATTTTTTGCGGATGACATTCAGGCCGTCGCGAAGGGGAAGTATCACGGACTCTACGCGGCGGTCGTCTCTTATCATGTCATTGAATCTTGCGATTCCGAGTGTCTGCTTGTCTTGCGGAAGCGGGTCCTGGCACACTTTCCCGTCCCACAGCACATTGTCGGCAAGGATGAGCCCACCCGGGCGCACCATGTCAAAGACAAGTTCATAGTATTCGCAGTATTCGCGTTTGTTGGCATCCATATATACGATGTCATATAGCTTACCCTGGCTGCAGCTCCCGTCGTCTGCAATTCCAAGTTCTTTGCGGAACCTCCTGAGGGTCTCCTTGCAGTCTCCTATATGAAGAGCTATTTTGTCCGAAAGCCCTGCTCTGCCGAAGCCCTCAAGTATGAGGTCCTCAAGCTCGTCGTTGAGCTCCAAAGTGTCCAGATGTCCGTTTGCCCCAAGTGCTGAAGCCATGCATATTGCAGAGTAGCCGGTAAATGTCCCCAGCTCCAGAATCCTCTCGGCCCTTGTCATCTGCACAATCATACGCATGAATTGTCCCTGTACTGCACCGGACAGCATCCTTGCATGATTGGTCCTCAGATGTGTCTGCTTCTCGACCCACGAGAGGGCATCGGCCTGCTGCGTAGCATGCTCCTTTATATAGTTGTAGATATTTTCCATTTCACTTAAAGATAAATCAGTCTGGACAGCTTGTCCGGAGAGAAAATTTCATTTGCCATTTCCCGTACATCCTCTGCAGTGATTGCCTCCACCATGCTGAGGGTCTGCTGCTGCCCTGTTATCTTGCCGTAGGACAGAAGCCCTTTGCCCATAGAAAGGCATTGGGTCTCGCCGTTGTCCGAGCTTATGGCAAGCTGTCCGAGCAGCTGCTTCTTTGCGGATTTCAGCCTGCGTTCTGACAATGTCTCACTGCGCAGCTTCTCCAGCACTTTGCCGATGGCTTTCTGGCATTTGTCCAGATTGTCCCTGTCGCATCCGAGGCATATCGCGGCTATGCCTGTGTCCGCATATTGTGTATATGAACATTCCACTCCATATACCCAGCCGTTCTTTTCCCGTAATACCGAGTTCAGCATGGAATTGCTTGCCGGTCCTCCGAGTATATTGCACAAAAGCACTGCGGCAAGTCTTTCACGTTCCTGATACAGCGACGGGGCCAGTCCTCCTATGACGCAATTGGCCTGGTGGCTTCTTTTGTTTACGGTATGGTCAAATGGTTCAGCCGCCGGTGTCATGTATGTGCAGCCGGCAGCTGAACTGCTTTCTTCCCGGCTGCTGGTTCCGAAATATTTCTCCGCAAGCCTGACGGCCGCTTTCTCCATTTTGCCCTCCTCTATGTCTGCGACAACTGTAAATGCCATTTTTTCCGGCCGGAATTTCTCCCTTACGAACCGGAGCAGCTCGTCGCGTGTCATTTTTCTTACGGATGCCGCAGTTCCGAGTATGTTCCCCCCGAGCGGATGACCCTTGAAAAGCATTTCTTCGAATCTGTCATAGATATCTTCTGACGGAGTGTCTTTGTAAGAGTGTATCTCGTCTATCACCACGCCTTTCTCCGTCTGTATCTCATGCTCGGGGAATGTCGGTTCCGTGGCCAGCTCGAACAGGAGCGAGGCGGCCTTGCCGAGATCTTCCTTCAGCACAGTGGCATGAAACACAATCTCTTCCTTTGTCGTGTATGCATTGAGTTCCCCGCCAAGCCTGTCGAGGTAACCGTTTATCACAGATGCACTTCTGTGTTCCGTGCCTTTGAATATCGTGTGTTCTATGAAATGCGCTGTCCCGCTGTGGAAGCCCTCCTCGTCCCTTGTGCCGCACTTGATGCTCAATGCGCAATATCCTACGGACGAACTGCTTCTTTTGACGGCATACTGCAATCCGCAATCCGCTTTGCCGCTTATCATTCTTTCTCCTGTGGTTTTAGAAATTGTTTCTGTCTGAATTTCATGGAGTTGCGCCACGGTCTAATGGCCACGGTAGCTTATTATGCGCTTAAGGTCTTCTGCGAGAAATCCCGGACCTGTCTTTTTGGTTATCCTGTGCCTGCGGTAATAATATACTTGGTGGGTTTCTGCGCTGATGATCATTTTGTAGCAATATGAGCCGGGCTGCGGGTCGTCCGGAGTCACCACGTAGCTTACAAGAGTGTTCGGGGCATTGTCCGTCATGTACTCGTCCGCGCTGTCTTCGTCTGTGACATAAAGCGATGAGTCGAAGTGCAGGTCGCGGAAATTGCGTGTTATTTCTGAGCTAAGGTCTTCCTCGGCAAAGATTATATCCATTCCTCCGGACTTCGGCATGTTGAGGGTGTAGTTGCTCAGTCCTGTATAGCCGCTGAGGTCCCTTTCCATTGAGTCGAGGGTGTATTGCTGTATGATGTCTATGAAAGCAGGAAGGAACACGGCTTCACGTCCGGAAGGATTCTCTGTCGGGCAGAGAGGCACGGATATTATTTCAAGCATTTCGTTTATGCCTGCCGCAGCGTTTTTGCCTCCCTTTACAAGGGACAGGAACATAAGCCCGGGCCCGTTCTCCTTTCTGAATTTACCGCTTACGGTCAGCAGGAAGTAATAGTCTTCGCTTTCTTTGAGCGAATTGAATTCTTCTGCAGAGCAGAATTCGTATGGCGAGATTCTCCACCGCGCTGCAATTTCATCGCGCAATGAACTGTCGTGAAATTCATTTCCTGTGAGCACTACCTTGGTGATTTTGCGCGTGAAGTCCTCAATCTTAATTTTTTTAGTGTTGATCTGTGCCTGGGCACCGGCCAGAAGCGGAAGTGCCACCGAAATCATCAGTACCAAAATTTTTTTCATTTTCCGGAAGTTTTTGAGCCTGGAAACTGTTGGGCAATCTGCTGAACTGCTCATCTGCAGAAAGTTCCGGATTTTGTCAAAAATCTTCTGATTTTTCCGAATCCGGGCAGTTTCCAAGTGTATGTTTTTAAATCAGTGTCTGTCTTGCAACTGCCGTCCGGCCGCCTTTGCCGCATTCCGAATGGGGAGTAAGGCCTGTCTGTGGACAAATGTATTTTTGCAAACGGGCACAAAGTTACAAAATTAGTGCTATATTTGTGCTAAGACGCAGATAAACGCCTGCGTTTGCCGCCACTGTTTGTGATAAAGTTATGAAATAATATATGGCCCAGTATATAGTATCTGCAAGAAAGTACAGACCGGATTCCTTCGGGACGCTCATCGGTCAGGACAACATAGCGCTGACTCTCAAGAATTCCATTCTAAGAGGGCAGCTGGCCCATGCCTATCTTTTCTGCGGACCGCGCGGAGTCGGGAAGACCACGACAGCCCGCATTTTTGCGAAGATGATAAATTGCTCGGACCCGACAGGGGACATGGAGCCTTGCGGAAAGTGTGAGTCATGCCTCTCATTTGCTGAGGGACGTTCTTATTGCATACATGAGCTGGATGCGGCTTCGAACAATGGTGTCGATGACATAAAGGCACTGATGGACCAGGTGCGTATTCCTCCGCAGGTCGGAAAATACAGCGTGTATATCATTGATGAGGTGCACATGCTGTCCCAGTCTGCTTTCAACGCTTTCCTGAAGACGCTTGAAGAACCGCCTGCCCACGCCATTTTCATACTTGCAACAACCGAGAAACATAAGATACTTCCGACAATCCTTTCGAGATGCCAGACCTACGATTTCAACAGGATAACGGTTGAGAATATCGTGAGGAACCTGCGGATTGTCGCCTCCGGAGAGGGAGTTTCAATTGATGACGAGTCCCTGCATGTGATAGCCCACAAGGCCGACGGTGCCATGAGGGATGCTCTTACTATATTTGACCAGACGGTCGCTTTCTGCGGTACTGATGTCAGATATGATGATGTCCTGCGCAATCTTAATGTGCTTGACTATGAGTACAGTTTTTCTCTTGTGGATGCATTCCTTAAGGGAGACTGGTCTTCTGCCCTGCTGACTTTTGATGAGATCCTGGCAAAGGGTTTCAATGCCCTGCATTTTGTTGCTGCGCTTTCGTCTCATCTGCGTGATCTTCTCGTAAGCAAGAGCGGCGGGCTTGAGGCGCTTCTCGAGTTGCCTGACTCATTGAAGAAGAGGTATGCGGAGCAGGCGTCAAGATGTCCCGTGCCTTTTCTTTATGACGCCCTGGCTGTCACTGCGCAGTGCGAGTCCGGCTACAGGGCCAGCATCAATCCGCGCCTTCATATTGAGTTCGCACTGATGCGCCTGAGCTTCCTTTTAAAGGGAGGACAGACGGCCCCGTCTGCAGTTCCTGCTCCCGCTCCTCGGACTGCGGCTCAGGTTGCTTCTGCTCCGGTACAGTCCGGACCTTCGGTTCCGCCGGAGCCGGTGCCTTCAGTTCAGGCTTCTGCAACGCCTGCTGTTCCGGCCTCCTCTGCGGCTTCTGCCCGGCCTTCGGGAACTACCGAAGGCCAGGTCCCTGCAAGGGACCGCCGGTCGCGCAGCGCCCGGCCCGCCGCCTCACTGTCGCTCAAATCTGTAATGGAAGCCTCACCGGAAACCTCAGACATCATTGCCGACAATGATTCCCTTCCGGAAGACAGCCTGCTGAAAGACAAATGGCCTGAACTTGCTAAACAATACGAAGACAAGCCGCGCCTGGCAAGCATGCTGACCACCACGGAACTTATGATTGAATCCGGCGAATCTTCCAAGACCGTAGTCTTCCGTGTCGTCAACGAGGCTCAGAAAGAATGGGTGGAGTCAAAGCTGCTCCATGACCTTGAGGGGAATTACCGCAGGATAGTCGGATCAATGAAAGTCTACCTGCGCGTCTCCGTTGTGCCCGATGAGGCCAAAGAAAGAAAAATATATATGCCAAGTGACCAGGCCAAAGAACTCATGTCTGAAAACGACGAAGTGAAGAACCTTGTCAAAGACCTTGGACTTGACATTAAATAAACAATGCCGGCAGGCATAAACACGTCAGAAATGAAATTACGTTGCGAGAATCTTGTAAAGAAATACGGCCCCAGAACAGTTGTCAAGGGCGTTTCCATGGAAGTTGAACAGGGTGAAATCGTCGGTTTTCTCGGACCTAACGGTGCGGGAAAGACCACGAGCTTCTATATGATTACCGGACTTATCGTGCCCAATGACGGCAAGATTTTCCTTGATGACGAAGACATAACCAAGCTTCCGATGTTCAAGCGTGCCCAGAAAGGCGTAGGCTACCTTGCCCAGGAGGCCTCTGTCTTCCGGCACATGAGCGTGGAGGACAACATAATGTCCGTGATGGAGATGTCGAAGCAGTTCACCAAGGCAGAGAGAAAAGACCGCCTTGAGTCACTTATCGATGAGTTCAATCTTCACAAGGTTCGCAAAAGCCTCGGAATCCAGCTTTCGGGAGGGGAGAGGCGCAGATGCGAGATTGCCCGCGCACTGGCGATAGACCCGAAGTTCATCCTTCTTGACGAGCCTTTTGCCGGAGTCGACCCCATTGCCGTCGAGGACATCCAGTATATCATTGCAAAACTGAAATACAAGAACATCGGTGTCATCATCACGGACCACAATGTCGGTGAGACCCTTGCCATCATTGACCGTGCCTATCTTCTATATGAGGGCAATATCCTCCAGAGCGGCACTCCGGAGGCCCTTGCTGCAGACGATGAGGTGCGCACAAAATACCTCGGGTCGACCTTCGTCCTGAAACGCTCCGCCGCATTTGACCGAAAATAAACCATGCCGTGGCCAAGCTGAATAATGGAGCCGATTTCTAAAGTGACGCCAACTGCCGGCCCGCATACAGGAAATGCAACGAGGGGCAGGCAATGTGCTATATACTATGGCCTTGGCAGCAGTTTTGATTGAATGGAAAGGGGAGCCGGAATTTTCCGTGCATCCCCTTTTTGAAAATATGTGGATAATTTTGTCAAAAGATCTTATATGAAAATGAAAAGATTTGCGGGTACGGTAACAGCTCCCCTGGCCGCCTTTGCCGGAACCTCAATTGCTGTATGCGGCTGCGGTACGCACAAGGACACGGAATCGGACGGCAGGCCTAATGTGGCCTTTATCCTGGCGGATGACCTCGGATATTTTGACCTTAGCTGGCGCAATACTCCGCAGATGATGCAGTACAGCAGAGGGATGATTGACACTCCTAATATTGATGCCCTTGCCGCTGAAGGAATGGTGTTCACCCAGCATTATTCCGGCTGTTCGGTGAGTGCGCCTGCACGGGCTTCGCTTATCACCGGCCTGCATACGGGGCATGCTCCCATAAGGGGAAATCTTGAATATTTCGGCAGGGATGCATATAATTCCCCTATGCAGAGCGACGGCAGGGGAGAGGGGCAGCAGCCTATTCCGGCCGGAACTGACCATATATTCAAACTTCTGAAGGAGGCCGGATACACGACAGGGGTCTTCGGGAAATGGGGTTTGGGATATCCAGGGTCGGAGGGCTCTCCGGAGTTTCAGGATGTCGATGAATTCTATGGCTACAATTGCCAGAGACAGGCCCACTATTATTATCCGGGGCATCTGTGGCGCAGCAGCGGAACTGAGGCCCGTAGGGTGGAATTTCCGAACAATGCAGACCGGATAGAGGATTATTTCGACTCTGAGAAAGACCTTACGGGCATATTCTCCGGAAGAGACGAAGGCAACGGGACATACGTGCCATACGTAATACATGACGAGGCAATCAATTTCATAAAGGACAATTCCGCCAGACCGTTTTTCCTCTGGTATACGACTCCGCTTCCGCATGCCGAGCTGCAGGTTCCATACGGCCGGCTAATGAAGGCGGTGGAGAAATGCCGTGAGAGGGGATATGATCCCGGAGTGCCCGGAGGAGACCTCAGTGGAGCACTTCAGGGAGGATATGCCCGTCAGGAATACCCTACGGCAGCGTATATCGCCATGGTTGAGCTGCTTGACGAACAGGTGGGGGAAATCGTGGCAACGCTCAAGGAGCAGGGCATATATGAAAACACAATCGTGATTTTCGCTTCAGACAACGGAGCGCACAGGGAGGGCGGACACAATCCGGACCTGTTCTGCAGCCGGGGGCCTATGCGCGGTGACAAGCGCTCGCTTCATGACGGAGGCATGCGCGTGCCGTTCATAGTGCAGTGGCCGGAAGCGGTGGAGAAAGGTTCTGTGAGTGACCATGTCTCGGCATTTTATGATTTCTATGCCACTATGGCTGATATCGTTGGAGCGGATATTTCCGGCAAGGAAAAGGACGGCATCTCGTACCTCCCGGCATTGACGGGCAAGGGTGAGCAGGCCGTGCATGACTATCTTTATTGGGAGTTCCATAATGACGGAGGCCGGGGACCTTGGAGCGTGGCCTTGCGTGCAGGCGACTGGAAAGTGGTGCGCGACTTCTTCCGTGAGCCTGACTATATCCGGAATCTGGAATTGTATGATCTTTCCTCTGATATAGGGGAAACGAATGATCTTGGTGCAGACAATCAGGAAAAGAGGGATGCCTTGGGCATGATGCTGCAGGAGTGCCATGAGACCGTACCGTCTTTCCCGTTTCCTGGAGATGCCGAGTAATCGGGATTACCGCTGTCCTTGATATCAAGACAGTGTTCGTGATGCATAAACTCCTGATACTCAGCTCATTCCTATAAATCACTGCCCCATTTTCGGGGCAGCGATTTATAAGAAGTACTTGATTCATAGTGAATTATATTTTCGCATTCCTGATGGTGTCATTGACTGCGGGAGGTAAAATACTTTTCAACCATATCCTTGAGCTGCTCCGATGATAGATTTGCTATTCCCGTTGATTCTATAAGAGAAAATTCTTCTTTGTTCTTGCCGATGACAAACTTACGCTCTTGACCATCTATTTCGGCAAACAAATGGAAATTCCCTTTATATGCCTGTTCCATACGGATATTCTTTATAATATGTCCGTTTATTGCAAATTCACATGTTGCATAGGTTGTCTCTTCTGATTCTCCCCAGGATTTCAAATTGTCAGCTATGGCAGTCTCAACGCGTCCTGTCCATTGTTCAGCAACACCATATTTAGCGGCAACTGCACGGAATTGTTTTATGGCATTGACTATATCACGTATGATGGCATCAGGACGGCGAATGCCATTGTCTTTTGCAAACCGGATAACATCATCGCGTGTGATATCCCTAAGTTTTGCCCTGATATACATACAATGGTCTTTATTGGGC
>CAMWUW010000033.1 GCA_947177525.1 uncultured Bacteroidales bacterium
GCTCTGGCAGTACAGGACTCTCCAGCCTACTCCTTTTGTTGAAAAGGAAGAAATTGACGTCCCTCTGCAGATGAAGGGCCAGGATGTGTTTAAGTTTGCAGTGAAGGCTGCAAGCAAAGACATTACGCGTGTTCTTAAGGCCGGGGGAGTCGGTACGGACGATGTGGACCATTATCTCCTTCACCAGGCAAATATCCGCATTATCGACACTATCAGAAATTTTCTCGGCCAGCCGGAAGAGAAATTCCCTGTGAATATATCCGACCACGGAAATTCGTCAAGCTCGTGCTGTCCTATACTTCTTGATGAATGTAACCGCAAGGGACTTTTCAAAAAAGGTGACAAAATCGTTCTCAGAGCATTCGGGGCCGGATTTGTGTCCGGCGCAGTTTTGCTTGAGTGGTAAGTTTGATGCATTTTTTGTCCGAAAACCATTATATTTGTAAATTGCGAATAAGAAAAATATAAAGATTATGATCAAAAGCAGAATTTGTGATATGCTCGGAATCCGGTATCCGGTATTTCAGGGCGGTATGGCATGGGTTGCTGACGCTTCTCTTGCCGCTGCAGTTTCAAACGCAGGAGGACTCGGACTGATTTCTTCTGTCAATGCCGGAACTGAGGTGGTCAGGAATGAGGTCAGGAAATGTCGTGAACTGACTGACAAGCCTTTTGGTGTCAACATAATGCTTCAGGCTCCAAATGCGGCCGAGATTGCAGCCATGGTTGTTGAAGAGGGCGTGAAAATCCTCACTACCGGTGCTGGCTCGCCTTCGCAGTATATGGAGATGTGGAAGGCTGCCGGGATAAAAGTAATCCCTGTCGTGGCTTCAGTGGCACTTGCGCTCAAGATGCAGTCTGCCGGTGCTGATGCGGTGGTGGCTGAAGGTGCAGAGTCAGGCGGACATGTGGGTGAGCTTCACACGATGGCCCTTATTCCGCAGATTGTAGATGCCCTTGACATACCTGTCATTGCTGCCGGCGGAATCTGTGACGGCCGTGGTGCTGCCGCTGCATTCATGCTCGGTGCGGATGCCATACAGGTCGGAACACGTTTTCTCGCAGCAGAAGAGTGTACCGCACACCAGGTATATAAGGAGAAGATCCTTAAGGCTACGGACATTTCGACTATCGTGACCGGAAAGACACTCGGCCATCCTGTACGTTCTCTCAAGACTCCTTTCTCAAAGTCTTTTGCAAAAATGGAGGCAGACCCGAGCGTTACTCCTGAGCAGATTCTGTCTTTCGGTACCGGAGCACTCAGGAAAGCTGTCAAGGAAGGTGACCTGAACGGAAGCTACATGGCAGGTGAATGCGCGGGAATGGTGAAGAAGATTGAACCTGCCAAGGCCATTGTGGAAGACCTGATACTTGGGGCGGAAAAGGTAATGGCAGAGAAGGCTGCCGTCCTTGCATAAATGGATTTTAACTTAAAACCTGAATATATGAACAGAAGAGTAGTAGTGACAGGAACCGGAGTCGTGTCTCCTGTCGGAAACAATACGGAGACTTTTTGGAAGAATCTTTTGGACGGAGTCTGCGGCATCGATTTCATCACGGCTTTCCCTACTGATGATCTTCCGGTGAAGATTGCCGGTGAGGTAAAGGACTTTTCTCCTGCTGAATATGAGATAGAGGCACCTTTTGCAAGAAAACAGGACAAATTCACTATATATGCAGTTGCTGCTGCATGGCAGGCCATGAAGGAATCCGGTCTGAAGGCTGCTGAGGAAGAAGGTAACATTGACCCGTTCCGTCTCGGTGTATATGTCGGCTCAGGAATCGGAGGCTTCAATACACAGGTAAGGGAGACAATGAAACTTGTCAATGAAGGAGCCAAATGGGTATCTCCTCTTTTCATCCCTACCATGATTTCAAATATCGCAGCAGGCAATATTGCCATCCGCAACAATGCATGCGGACCTTGTCTGCCTGTCGTTACTGCATGCGCCACTTCAACACATGCTGTCGGCGAAGCTTACCGTGCAATCAAGCATGGATATGCGGATGCAATTATCGCCGGAGGTTCGGAGGCTGCGATAATTCCTCTGGGAATTGCCGGCTTTGCAAATGCAAAGGCTCTTTCAAGGGCAGAGGATCCTAAATATGCATCGCTTCCGTTCAACAAGAACCGTGGCGGATTCGTAATGGCTGAAGGCGCCGCTATGCTTGTGCTTGAGGAATATGAGCATGCCGTGGCACGCGGAGCTGAGATTATTGCTGAGGTATGCGGATACGGAAACACCTGTGACGCACACCATGTTACCGCACCTCGTCCTGACGGAAAGACACAGTCAGCTGCCATTAGAATGGCGCTTGATGAGGCCGGATATACTTCCGGTGATGTGCTTTACATCAATGCGCACGGAACAGGTACAGCCCTCAACGACACATCTGAGACCGCGGCGTTCAAGCTTGCTCTCGGAGAGGATGCATACAAGGCGCATATCAGCTCAACAAAGGGTACGACCGGACACATGCTCGGCGCTGCCGGTGCTGTAGAGGCTGTCGCAACTGTGCTCGCACTTAAGAACGGTGTAGTGCCTCCTACAATCAACCTTGACGAATCAGACCCTGAGTGTGACCTTAACTATACGCCGAACAAGCCTGTGAGCGCAGACCTTACAATAGGAATCTCCGATTCACTCGGATTCGGCGGACATAACGGATGCGTGGCATTCCGCAAATATAACGGATGACCATTGTGTCAGTCGGATGATGTACTTTAACCTAATTTGCACACAAAATGAATAGAGAAGAATTAAAGCATTATCTTCCTCATCGCGAGCCTATGCTGCTTGTCGATGAGATTGATATTGACGAGAACGGTGTATGCCATGGAAAATACAGAATCCGTGAGGATGAGTTCTTCTGCAGAGGACATTTCCCTGGCAATCCTATTGTTCCAGGTGTAATCCAGTGCGAAATAATGGCCCAGAGCTGCGCACTGCTTGTCAAAGATGAAATACAGGGCAAGACGACGCTGTACAGCGGCATTGATGATGTCCGCTTCAAAAATGTGATACGTCCGGGAGACTTGTGTGAAATCACAGCCAAGCTCACTGCAAGGCGCGGCAAGCTTTTCTTCTGTGAAGCTTCGGTTTCTGTAGGCGGAAAGCTGTGCTGCAAAGGCAATCTTTCCTTTGCATTGGTTGACCAGGAGGCAAAATAAATGCCGGTTACGGTATAGGCAGAGTGTGGCCCCAAGCTTATTTGCGGGTCACACTTTTTTTCTTTTTGCTTTTGCTGATGCGGTTGTGGGCCAGGACCATCATTTCGTCAAGCATAATGTTTCTTGATGCCATCACGTCCAGGATTGCCGCAGCAATAGGGAAGGTCATTGTGAATGAAAACACCATCTCGTCTTTGTGTGCGAAGAAATCTACCGCGAGCCATATCTGGAATCCTGCCAGCAGCAGTGCGGCTATGATGCAAACCCTCATCTGCAGAAAACGCACCCGTGTGCTGGCCAAGGCTGCAACATGTGCTGTAAATGCCATTATGGTAAGCAGGAGAAACGGAAGTTTCTCGTGATATCCGATGGTCTCTTCTGCTCCGTCAGGGCCTATTATGACGGCCATGTTGCAGAAAAACAAAGCACCTGTAAGTATTGTCGCGATTCCCAAATATAAGATCTGTATTCTTTGCCACATGATTTTGTCAAATTGTTCAAATGAAGCGCAAAAATAGGAAAATTCACAGATAAAAGCTATATTTGAACGGTTATTGCATGCTTGATTGCAGGAAAAATGCAAAATGTGTAATTAAAGACTAACATTATGAGAATAGCAGAATCAGAACTGATAATCAATGAAGACGGCTCTGTTTTCCATCTTCATTTGAGACCGGAGGAATTGGCGGACAATGTAATATTGGTAGGGGATCCAGGACGTGTAGACATGGTCGGCGAGTATCTTGAAGATAAGGAATTCCGGCACCAGTCACGTGAATTTGTGTCCATAACAGGAAAATACAAGGGTGTAAGGATTACGGTGCTTTCCACCGGAATCGGTACGGACAACATTGACATTGTAATGAATGAGCTTGACGCCCTTGTCAACGTTGATTTCACGACGCGTGAGCCAAAAGAGGAAAAACGCTCCCTTAACATTATAAGAATCGGTACCTCAGGGGCAATCCAGCCTGACATACCTCTCGGGTCATTTGTGTTCTCTCACATTTCAGTCGGCTGTGACGGCCTTCTGAACTGGTATGCTGACCGTGACAGGATTGCCATGCCGGATATCGAAGAGGCATTCAAGAAGCATACAGGATGGAACTGTCATCTTCCTGACCCTTATTTCGTCAGGGCCGGAAAAGGTATGAGCGACAAATTCCGTGACTGTACCGTAAAAGGCATGACAATCGCCGCATCCGGATTCTATGGGCCTCAGGGACGTGTGCTGAGAATGCCTTTGGCTATGCCGGACATGCTTGACACGTTTGAGTCTTTCCGGTTCGGTGATGAGCGTGTCACCAATTTTGAAATGGAAGGCTCAGCAATCGCAGGAATCGCTGCACATCTGGGGCATAATGCCGGAACTGTGTGCTGCATCATTGCCAACAGGCATCTCAAGAGCAGCAATCCTGACTATAAGCCACAGGTACGCAAGCTGGTCGAGCTTGTGCTTGAGAAACTTGCTGAATAGCTGCTGCCTGATTTAATGGAACATGTCCGGGAACAAGGCTGATTGCCAATGTTTCCGGACATGTCTTTATTTGTTATATTTCATTTGCCGTACAGCTCTTTGCGGGACTGCGGGCCGCTTCCTCTCCATACGCCGGGATCGTCTATCCATGCCTCGACTATTCTTTTCTGCCCGCGTATCACATTGGTCTCCAGGAATCTGAGCTGGAGGTCCATGGTGGTTTCCATCGAATTGGCTATCTCGTGACCGTAGTCAATGAAATGGTACATGTTGTAGTTGTATCCGAATTTTTCGAATCTTTCAACAAGCTTTCCGCCTCCGAAGAAACCGAGATTGAATACTTTTATCTGTTTGTAAGGAACGAGCGAGTCGCCTGTGCCATGCATTATGAGGGTAGGGGCCGGAGCTGTTTCATAGCGGACTTTTCCTTTGCGCGAGAATATTGCCCCTGAGAATGCCATGACTCCTGCGTAGCGGAAGTCTTCGGGAAGGGCTTCAGCCCATGATGTTCTGTTGCATATCTCATATTCCGCCTGCATCACGGTTATTGCTCCGGCCGAGGAACCGCTTATGACAATGTTGTCCGGGGCAACTCCGAGCTGGTCTGCATTGTCTATGATGAATGAAGTCGCGCTGAAAAGATCCTCTACAGCCATGTGAATGGCCTTGTCAAGAACATTTACCTGTGCTACACCGACTTTTGTGGAGCCTTTGAGACCGAGGCGGTAGTCTATTGAAATGACTCTGTATCCGTTTTCCGTAAGCATTCTGAACCAGTTGCTGTAGCCTTTGTCATCTCTTGTCCCATGGATGAAGCCTCCTCCGAACATGAAGATTACGGTCGGCTTTTCTTTGCCCTCGAGGGTGGTCTGGCTTGATGCCGCCGGGTTATACACGTCCATATACAGGTCGCATGTGTCCCTTGAGGCAAACATATATGTGCCGTCCGGATTTATCGGGTCTGTTGATGCCGCGCCGGCATTTGGTGATGCAACGGCTGTCATAAGTGCGGCCGCTGCGTAAAATAATGTCTTTTTTATCATGGCGGGAATTATTTTGTGTTGTTGTTTTCTGCATGTCTCTTTCCGGAAGTTATCAGTTTTTCGTCCGGAATTAGCCTCCTTATCGGTTTGATCTGTCTGAAGAATCTGTATGCGATGACCCTTACCACCGTATAGCACGGGATTGCCACAATCATTCCGAGCGGGCCTCCGATGTGGCCAACGATGAGGAGGACTATGAATATTTCAAGCGGCTTCGACTTGATGCTTGCGGAGTATATGACCGGCTGATAAAGGAAATTGTCCACAAGCTGCGTGAAGCAGAATATCGCTATAAGTATTATCGTAAAGGTAAGGAAACTTACATCTATGCCGATTGGCACTGTGCTGCTGTATTTCAGCACAAGGGCGAGTGTTGTTCCTATGACTCCTCCCAGAAGCGGTCCTACGTATGGTATTATGTTGAATATGCCTGTCAGGAAAGCAATGCCGATGGAAGCGTTGAATCCGAGCCGTGCGATGAGAAGGAGTCCCATGAAGTTTATCAGGGCCACTCCGAGGATTTCTATCAATATTCCGCTGAAGTATCGGGAAAGAAGGTCTCCGATGTCGGCTATTGCTTCGGCGGCGTTTTTTTCGTGCCTGTCAGGTACAAGTGAGGTCACTATGTTTGTGAACAGACCGTCGTCCTTAATGAAGAAAAAACTTATGAATACGACAGAGAACAAGCCTATGCCGAGGCTTGAAAGGAATGATGCGGCTGAACCTATCACAGATGAGAATGCAGAAACGTCAAATATCTTTTGCATGTCCTGCATCATTGCCGTCTCTATGCGGAAGTCTGCTCCCAGCTTTGGAAAAGTGGAGCGCAGCGATTCATTCAGATGGGCCAGAGGTATAGATACGTGTTTGGCTGCATCTTCCACATTTGCAATGGAAATCCCTTTCACTATGCTGCTTACTATAGGTATTACAAGGGTAAATACAGATATGAAAATCAAAAGTACAAGAGACAGGGCAGTCACGGCAAGCAGCCAGTCAGGTGCGCATTTCCCGTGTATTTTGATTTTTTTCAGCAAGTTTACAATAGGCTTGGCTATGAGTGATACGACAACAGCTATGAGCGTGTATATCAGGATGCTGCTGAAATAGAGGCATGCTGCGTATGCAATGCCGATACCGGCTGCAATCATTATATATCTTGCAAGCCTGTCAATGCTTCTTTCTTCTGTCATGTCAGATTGGGTTTTCTGTTCAGTTTAAGCCAAAGGTATGTCATTATTTTCTTTCTCCCAGTATTCTGCTGCATATTTCTTCCGGCGACTGTGCCACAAGCCACGGTCTGTAGGCCTCCAGCTCTTCCCGTGTGCGGAAGCCCCATGCTGCCCCTGCCGTCCTTATCCCGGCATTTTGGCCTGTCTGCATGTCTACGTCAGAATCACCGCAGTAGACGGCCTCTTCAATTGTCGTGCCCGGAACTTTTCCGATGGCCTCGAAGATTACGCCCGGGTCCGGCTTTACCGGTTTGCCTTCACGTTGTCCGAGCACGCATGCGAAATTATATTGCCCGAAATATTTCCTCACAAGCTTTTCTGTGCCTTCCTGGTATTTGTTTGAAGCCACTGCGAGGGAAATCCCTGCTTCAGCCAGGGTGTCAAGCATCTGTATGATGCCGTCGTATGGCTTCGTAAAGTCACAGCTGTGCAAATTGTACCGGTACAGGAAGTGCCGTCTCATCTCTTCCACTGCGGCGGCAGTGCGCCTGTCCTCAGGCAGCGCTCCGATGAACAGGTTGGTTATGCCTCTTCCGACAAGCATTTTATATTCTTCTGTTTCATGTTCGGGGCATCCGCATTGCCTGAGGGCGTAGTTGCACGAGTGCGCGAGGTCTTCTATGGTATTCAGAAGTGTGCCGTCAAGGTCAAATATTGCAAGTTTTATCATTTTATTATTGATAATTTTAAAAAAAATATTTATTGTGCCGTGGTTTGGCACATTTGTGCCTTACCTTTGCAGCATCAAACAATTAAACATGTAAAGTCATGAATACAGAGAACACACTTTCACGTATAAGCGAGATGCTTTCTTCGGAGTCTTCATACCTCACATTGGTGGACATGATCAATGATCTTGACCTTGAGTTCGTAGGAGCAATCCAAGCCTGAATGTCATGCCCATTCTGCAGAAGTGCCTTTTTTGTCTTTGGAAAGACTTACCTTTATCTTTTTAATAGACTCCTTTGCGTCACTATTGGCAGGTGCGGATATAATCAGTTCGGAAACAGGGTCTTCCACTAATTCACGTATTGCCCTCTTGAGAGGACGTGCGCCGTAGTCGGAGTCGAATCCGGCATCTGCGATATACCGTTTTGCCGCATTGGTTACACTGAGTTCAAATCCGGCTTCCCTGACTCTTTTGATGAGAGTCTTTAGCTCGATGTCTATTATTTTCCATATATCTTCCTTCGACAGCTGGCTGAAGAACACCTGTTCGTCTACCCGGTTCATGAATTCAGGAGGAAAAACTTTTCTCACGGCTTTGTCAAGCACATTTTTTCTGTTGCCGCTGATGTTTTTGCCGGAAGACACGAAGCCTACCCCTTTGCCGTAATCCTCAAGTTCCCTGCTTCCTGCATTGGATGTCATTATGAGAATGGTATTCCGGAAACTGACCGTTCTTCCGCTGCTGTCTGTAAGGCGGCCTTCATCCATCACCTGCAGCAGGAGATTGAATACGTCCGGATGAGCTTTTTCGATTTCATCCAGAAGTACGACACAATATGGCTTGCGCCTTACACGCTCGCTCAGCTGCCCGCCTTCTTCAAAGCCTACATATCCCGGAGGGGCGCCTATAAGGCGTGAAACATTGAATTTTTCCATATATTCGCTCATGTCGAGCCTGATCATGCTGTCTTCTGAATCGAAGACATATTCTGCAATTGCCTTTGCAAGCTGTGTCTTGCCTACTCCTGTAGGACCGAAAAACATGAAAGTCCCGATAGGCTTGCCGGGGTCCTTTATGCCTGCCCTGTTCCTTATGATGGCGCGCACGACTTTTTCAATGGCCTCGTCCTGCCCTATAATTCTGCTGCGCAGCCTTCCGCGCATGGAAGTCAGCCGGTGCCCTTCGCTTTCCGCTATCCTTCCGGACGGTATTCCTGTCATTTCGGAGATTACATCTGCCACATCCTCTGCAGAGACATGTCCCGGACGCTTTCTGAATCTTAGGCTCACGGCTGAACCAGCCTCGTCCATGGCGTCGATGGCCTTGTCCGGCAGGCATCTGTCAGTTATGTAGCGTTCAGACATCTTTACGCAGGCCTCAATGGCCTCGTCGCTGTATTTTACATTGTGGTGCTCCTCATAATATGGCTGAAGGCTTTTGAGGATGGATATTGTATGCCCGATGTCTGTTCTCTCCACTATGATTTTCTGGAACCTCCTGTCAAGGGCCCCGTCTTTTTCCACCGTTTTACGGAATTCTTCTGTGGTCGTTGCACCTATGCACTGGATTTCTCCTCTTGCAAGTGCCGGCTTCAGCATATTTGCCGCATCAAGACTCCCTGATGCTCCTCCGGCACCGATTATTGTGTGGAATTCGTCGATGAACAGTATCACATCGGGATTTTCCGCAGTCTCGCGTTTATGCTCTTCAGTCTTTTCTCGAAGTCGCCGCGGTATTTCGTGCCTGCGACTACGGAACCGAGGTCAAGCGAAATCAGCCTTTTTCCTTTTAGGACAGGCGGGACATTCCCGGAGGCTATCCTGAGCGCAATCCCTTCTGCAATTGCGGATTTCCCCACTCCCGGGTCTCCTACGAGCATGGGGTTGTTTTTGCGCCTGCGCCCGAGTACCTGGATGACGCGCATTATTTCATGTTCCCTACCCACGACAGGGTCAAGCTTCCCCTCGGCTGCGGCTTTGGTGATGTCGTACCCGAATTCTTCCAGAGGCGAGACAGAAGGTTCCTGTGGCTGCCGCTCTTCTTCATGCACTGCTCTTATCCGTATGTGCGGCTCCTCCTGTCCATTCTCGGGCACTTTGTATGATCCTGTGTCGCGGTCAAGCATCCCGTTTGTGTCAAGGTATCGGTATACGTCTGCGTATTTGATGCCGGTGTCGCTGAGGTATGTTCCGCCGTATGAATCCGCTGTGCGGCACAATGCCAGCAGGAGGTGCTGTGAGGATGCTTTTGCGCTGCATACTTTTGTGGCCTCAAGTATTGTCAGGCTGAGCACGTTTTGTGCTCCTCTGGAGAATGATGCCTTTTCGATTTCGGAGTATGGTATATGTTCGTTGGTGAATATACGTCCGTCTATGAATTGCTTCATTTCCTCAATGTCGGTCCCAAGGCCTCTGAGTGCATCTGCAGCTGTGTTTTCGCGGTGGCGGAGTATGCCGAGGAACAGGTGGTCCGGTGCAATTCCGTAGCTCCCTGTCCTGATTGCTTCTTCGCGGGAGTAGTTTACTATTGAGTTCAGTTCGTCTGATATGCCTATTTCCATGTATGAAAAGCTTGTGTAAAACCTAAAATCACTATCAATTGCACAAAATTACTATTTTTTTGCTAACTTTGCGAGTTAGTGAGCGCAAAAGGAACTTGTTCATTTTGCCGAGCGTGAGCAAAGAAAACGCCCGCAGGGCGTTAACTGGCGAGTTAGTGAGCGCAAAAGGAGCTTGCTCATTTTGCCGAGCGCGAGCAAAGAAAACGCCCGCAGGGCGTTAACTGGCGGGTTAGTGAGCCTTTGCGGTAATATACAAAGAAAATATCAGCTTTAAAGACGTAGAAAGATATATATGGAAAATGAGATTAAGACAGGCCGTATTGACCAGGTGAACATTGACCAGCAGATGAGGAGTGCCTACATTGACTACTCCATGTCTGTGATTGTGTCAAGGGCCCTCCCTGATGTACGTGACGGCTTTAAGCCGGTTCACAGGAGAGTCCTGTTCGGAATGGACGGCCTCGGACTGAGATGGACAAGCCAGACCAAAAAGTCTGCACGTATTGTGGGTGAAGTGCTCGGTAAGTACCACCCGCATGGTGACGGCAGCGTATATGATGCCATGGCGAGAATGGCACAGAGCTGGAGCCTGAGATATCCGCTTGTATTCGGACAGGGAAACTTCGGCTCAATGGACGGAGACCCTGTTGCGGCGATGCGATACACTGAGGCAAAGCTGTCAAAACTTTCCGATGAAGTGCTTGCTGACCTTGAGAAGGATACTGTGGACTTCCAGAACAACTTCGACGACTCGCTTCAGGAGCCGACCGTTCTTCCTACGAAAGTCCCTCTGCTGCTTCTTAACGGTTCTTCCGGAATTGCAGTCGGAATGGCAACCAACATGGCGCCGCACAACCTTAGCGAGTGCTGTGACGCCATTTGTGCATATATCGACAATCCTGAGATTACAGTTGAGGAACTGATGCAGTATGTCAAGGGACCGGATTTCCCTACAGGTGGCATCATACAGGGCCGCCAGGGCATAAAGGATGCATTCGAGACAGGCCGTGGACGTATCGTGATCCGCTCAAAGACTGAGATTGAGGTCAACGATTCCGGCCGCGAGACAATCGTTGTGACTGAGATACCTTACATGGTCAACAAGAGGGAGATGATTGAAAAAATCGCAGAACTTGTTGAAAACAAGAGGATTGAGGGTATTGCGTATATAAACGATGAAACCACCATGAAGGGTGTGAGAGTTGTGATACGCCTGAAGAAAGATGCAAACTCAAACGTCGTGCTCAACACGTTGTTCAAGTATACGCCTCTCCAGTCCAGCTTCTCGGTCAACAATGTCGCCCTTGTCAACGGACGTCCGCGTACACTTAATCTGAAGGAGCTTATCAAGTATTTCGTAAATCACAGGCATGAGGTAATCGTAAGAAGGACCAAATTTGACCTTGAGAAGGCTCAGAAGAGGGCGCATATCCTTGAGGGACTTCTGCGTGCTTTGGATGTGATTGATCAGATAATCAATATTATACGTGCTTCCAAGAGTGTGGAAGAAGCTAAGAATGAACTGATTGCCACATTCGGATTCAGCGACGCCCAGGCCACAGCTATTGTAGAGATGAGGCTCCGCCAGCTGACCGGACTCGAGCGCGAAAAGCTCCAGAGCGAATTTGACGAACTGATGAAATTCATCCGCTACTGTGAGGATGTCCTTGCCAATGAGAGCATGCAGCTCGGCATCATCAAGGACGAGACGATGGAGATGAAAGAGAAATACGGTGACGACAGAAGGACAGAGATTGCGCTTTCTGCCGAAGAATTCAATCCGGAGGACTTCTATGCCGATGAGGATGTCGTAATCACGATTTCACATCTCGGATATATTAAGAGGACATCCCTTGCTGAATACAGGACGCAGAACAGGGGAGGTGTCGGCATGAAGGGAAGCGCAACCCGTGACGAGGATTTCATTGAGCATATCTATGTCGCCAACATGCACAGTACCATGCTTCTCTTTACACAGAACGGAAAGTGCTACTGGCTGAAGGTATATGAGATTCCTGAAGGCTCGCGTGCTTCCAAGGGACGTGCAATCCAGAATGTAATCAATATTGAACCGGACGACAAGATCAAGACATATCTCAATGTCAAGAACCTTAAGGACGAGGATTATGTGAACAATAATTATATTGTCCTCGGAACAAAGAGGGGAATAATCAAGAAGACGTCGCTTGAGGCTTATTCAAGGCCACGCACAAATGGAGTGATTGCGATTACTGTACGCGAGGGCGACGAGCTTCTGGATGCCGTGATGACAAACGGCCGGAGCGAGATTCTGCTTGCCGGAAGAAACGGACGCTGCTGCCGTTTTGATGAAAATGATGCAAGAGCCTTGGGAAGAACTGCTTCGGGAGTAAGGGGAATCAATATCGAAGACGATGACGAGGTCATCGGAATGATTGCTTATGATCCGTCTGCCGAAGATGCTGCTGCGCATTCGATTCTTGTTGTCAGTGAACACGGATACGGCAAGCGTTCTGATTTTGAGGAATACCGCAAGACCAGCAGGGGAGGAAAGGGTGTGAAGACCCTTAACATTACGGAAAAGACAGGTGCATTGGTGGCTATGAAGAATGTCACTGACATTAATGACCTCATGATCATCAACCGTTCCGGACTTACTATAAGAATGGCCGTGTCAGATATAAAGGTGGCAGGCCGTGCAACACAGGGCGTAAGGCTGATCAATATAAAGGATGGAGATTCGATTGCTGCAGTGTCTGCCGTAAACAAGAGCGAGGAAGATTCTGCGGAAACTCCAGAAGAAGCAAATGACAATGAACTGAATTAATTTAATATCACCATTATGAAAAGATTTTTTATTGCATTGGCGGTGTTCCTTACTGTACAGGCCGCTGATGCGCAGGTAAAGACACCTGAGGCTGCAAAAAAAGCTGTAGAGGCTGCGGAAGCTGCTGCGCAGAATCCAAAGAAGGCACTCAAGGTTGCTACATGGCTTAAGCTCGGCGATTCTTACATGGACGCGTATGCTGCACCTGCAGGATCTGCATGGAGCGGTGCCACAAAGCAGGAACTTCAGCTTGTCATGGGCTCTGAAAAGCCGATTGCATCTGAGAATGTCGTGCTGTCAGGCGAGACTTTCGTAAAAGAAATATACCCGGACAAGGAGTTTTTCTTCAACGGAAACGGACAGCTTGTCATGGTGAATGTAACCAAGCATATATATGAGGATGCCCTTGCCACGGCTATTGAAGCATACGCCAAGGCTTATGAGGTTGATGTAAAGCAGTCAAAGCTCAAGGACATCAAGGCTGGAATCAAGCGTGCCTCTGAAAAATACGGTGAGGACGGAATGAATGCGTACCAGCTCGGAAATCTTGAAAAGGCCAGCCTGCTTTTTGGAAAAGCAGCTGAGGCTGCAGCTGTCGAGCCTCTTGCAGAACTTGATACAACTTCTCTTTACAATGCCGGCTATACCGCATGGGCTGTCAAGGACTATGACAGGGCCAGGGATTATTTTGAGAAGTGCCTTGCTGCCGGATACTACTATGAAGGAGGCGAGGTCTTTGCAAAGCTTGCCGATGTCTATAAGAATCTTGATGATGCCAAGAAGGCTGCCGAGGTTCTTGAGAAAGGCTTTGTGAAATTCCCTCAGAGCCAGAGCATTCTTATCGGTCTCATCAATTATTATCTTGAGAGCGGTGAGGATACGGACAGGCTCTTTGTACTCATCGATGAGGCAAAGAAGAATGAGCCTACGAATGCTTCCCTTTATTATGTTGAAGGAAACGTCTACAATCAGCTCGGAAATACTGAAAAGGCCGCTGAGGTTTATTACAAATGTTCTGAAATCAATCCTGAATATGAGTTCGGATACATCGGAGCCGGCGTAATGTTCTACAACAAGGCTATCGAGATCCAGGAGAAGGCTGCCAATGAATTTGACGACAAGAAGTATATGGCTCTTGTTGAAGAATTTGAGAAGACCCTCATGAGTGCGTGTGAGCCGTTTGAGAAAGCATACGAAATATCAAAGGATGAGGCTCTCAAAGTGAACATCGCTGAGTACCTTAAGAACATCTACTACCGTTTCCGTGACAAGGGACCTGAGTATGAGGAAGGATACACTAAATATGATGCAGTTGTCAAGTCAGGACGTGCCAACTGATAAATGCAATGAATAAAAAAGAACCGGGTGAGGAAAGTTCATTTCTCCACCCGGTCTTTATTTATGCCTGTTCCATTTTCTCGAAGGCCTTTACTATTTTTGAAACGAGAGGATGACGTACAATGTCCTCGTTTTTGAAGAATATGGTGCTGACTCCCTTTATGTCTTTCGTCAGCTCTATGCCGCGCATAAGTCCGGAGTCCTTTTTGTTTGGCAGGTCAATCTGGCTGGTGTCTCCGGTCACGATAAACTTGGCGTCACATCCCATTCTGGTCAGGAACATTTTGAGCTGCCCGATGTTCGTGTTCTGTGCCTCGTCAAGGATTACGCAGGCTCTGTCCAGGGTGCGCCCGCGCATATATGCCAGAGGTGCAATCTGTATGGTCCCTTCTGCCATGAATTCCTGCAGACGCTTGGCCGGGATCATGTCACCGAGGGCATCGTACAACGGCTGGAGGTACGGGTCCAGCTTGTCTTTGAGGTCTCCCGGAAGGAAACCGAGCCTTTCACCGGCCTCAACTGCCGGCCTCGTGAGTATTATCCTCTTTATTTCACGGTTTTTCAAAGCCCTTACTGCCAGTGCGATGGCAATGTATGTCTTGCCTGTGCCGGCCGGACCGGTCGCAAAAATGAGGTCGTTTTCAAAATAAGCCTTCACCATGTCCTGCTGGGTTCTGCTGCGGGCTTTTATCGGCTTGCCGTCGTTGCCGTGGACTATTACGGATTCTCCGCAAAGTATGAATCTGTCAGGTGCGGCTTCTCCGTCAAAAATATCCTCTACATCATACGGAGTAATATTCATTTTGTGCCTTCGGCGCTCTACGAGCATGTTGAGCTTGATTGTAAATTCTTCTATGTCTGAGTCTTTGCCGTCAAGCATTATCTCATTGCCTCTTGCAACTACCTTGAGTTCCGGAAAGTATCCGCACAGAGCCTCAAGGTTCTTGTCGGCTGCCCCGTATATTTCAATGGGGTCCATGGCTTCAAGCCTGATAGTGTTTCTGCTCATATAAATTGTTCTTGTCGTTAATACTGAATGGCCTCGGAATAACCGTCCTCTATTCCGGTTTCCCTAATGACCTTCCTGTAAGTCTGTACCATTTTGTCATAGTCAAATGCTCCTGTCCATTCGTCCCTGCGCCCGATAAATTCAGAAACTGGTACAACTGTAAAGGATTTTCCATATCCTCCAGGGCCGGAGCACCATAAATATATGAATTCGACCGGAAGCATCCGCATGTCTCCATTGAGTTCCCGGACAATTCTTATTTTCGCCATAAGCTCCAGCTGCGTGCCTGGTGCGCTCATGTTCGACACTGCATTTCCCAAGGAATATGCCACAGGCACGATCTTCTCCTTTTTTCCGTCATTTATGTGCAGTTTCCGGAAGTCCTGCACCACATGGGGATGTGCTCCTATTATGATGTCCGCCCCATTGTCCGCAAGCCATTTCGCATTTTCTTCCTGTTCTGCAGAATGGCGGTGGCGGTATTCTGTCCCCCAGTGCGGCAGGACTATGGTGAAGTCAGCCGCGCCTGCTTTTTCCATGGCCTCCTTCAGTGACCTGCGGTCATTCATCATGTTTACCTTAGGCCAATCTGTCCCCATCTGGCAATTGGTGCCGTAGGTGAAATTCACAAATGCCAAAGATATGCCTTTTTTCCTTATCATCAGAGGGTGGCTCTCCCTTAGGGCCTCCTCATTTTCAGCTATGCCTGTCAGTCTGATTTTTCCCTCTTTTTCCAATGCCCTGTATATGGATATTGTGCGCATTACGCCTTTGCTCCCTTTGTCGCATATATGGTTGTTTGCCGCAAGGAAAACGTCGAAGCCCGTTTCTGCCAGATATGAGGCCAGGCAGTCGGGTGCTGAAAAACATGGGTATCCGGTGTACGGCTCTCCTGCAAGCGTGAATTCCATATTGGCAACTGCAATGTCAGCCTCTGATATCTTCCCTGAAATCAGAGAAAAATAGCTGCTGAAGTCAAAACTGCCGTCCGGACATTTCGCTTCGGCAATCTGGCGGGCATGCATCATTATGTCTCCTATTATGCAGATTTCGAGGGTGTCCTGCCTGAAAAGAGGGCGTGCCTTTTCAAGATTTGTCTTGAAATATCCGCTGCTGGTATTCTGTGAATGCAGGTATGTGCCGAAATTCGCAAATATGGCGGAAACGGCGGTTATGATGCATATTAGATGTCGTGTATAAGTCTGCAAGGCATGTTGTTATTGGTGCACGCAAATATATCACAAATTTATTTTGTCTCAGACCATTTAATCGCTAAATTTGCGCGAATACGCAAATTTGACAGTATGAAGCATTCTTATATTCTGCTTGCTGTCGCGGTGATGATGACGGTGACCGGATGTGATTTTTTCCGCAAGCTCGCCGGCCGCCCGACAAGTGAGTATATCGAGGAACGTAAACTCGAAATCCTACGCCGCCAGGAGGCTGCAGCCCAGGCACGCCTTGACTCTTTGCAGAGGGAACAGAAGGCTGTGCGTGACTCCATTGCCGCCCTGGACTCTCTGAAGCAGCAGGGGGGCACCATATTGAATCCGTCAAAGCTCGGGGGGCTTTTTGCGACAAAGCTGGAAGCCAGGCATTATATAATAGTCGGTACATTCCGTGAACGGGCCAATGCGGAGTCTCTCCTGAGGAAGGTGTCCGATGCGGGTGAATATTCTCCGGCCCTTATTTCGTTCAGGAACGGCATGATTGCAGTCGGTGTATGCCCGTGCAATAAATTGCCTGACGCCGTGGCTGCTCTTGAATCCGTCAGGAAGAATCCGTTTTGTCCGTCTGATGTGTGGATCCTTTTGAATGAGTGATGAGAATGTGCAGAATTTTTGTGATTGCCGCTTTGTCGGCCTTTCTTTTTCCATGTGTGCTCAATGCGCAGTACAGCGGTGCTCCGGATTATATGGATTTGTATGACAGCGAGACAGTTGCCGCACTGAAATCCCATGTGCGTGAATTGTCTTCTGCAATGGCTGAAGGACGCAAGGCCGGGTCGGATGGGGAAAAGTTTGCTGCCGGGTATGTGGCGGCTGCCCTTGCCGGATACGGGGTCGATGTGCTTTCTCCTTCAGACGGTGATGAGTTCGGCATACGCAAGGAAAACGGGGACACTCTTACTTCAAGGAATGTGATAGGTTATGTCCAGGGATACGACAAGTCTCTGCGTGATCATTATATTGTGGTCGGTGCAAGGCTTGACAATCTTGGGGAAATGACCATGACAATAGACGGAAAGCCTGCTTCAAGAATATTTTACGGGGCGAACGGCAATGCATCCGGCCTGGCAATGATGCTGGAGCTGGCAAGAATGGTTCAGACGAATGCGATACTTTTCCGCCGCTCAGTGATTTTTGTGGCATTCGGAGCTTCTGCCGAGACATTTGCCGGTGCATGGTATTTTCTTAACCGCTCTTTTGCTGACTCGGACAGAATCGATGCCATGGTCAATCTTGATATGGTAGGTACCGGCTATAACGGTTTCTATGCCTATACCTCTTCTAATGCTGACCTTAATGCGATAATCCGCACGCTTACTGGAGAACTCCAGCCTGTGCATCCCGAGATTGTGGCATCTGAGCCGTATCCGTCTGACCACAGGGCCTTCTATGCAAAGGAAATACCTTCTGTCCTCTTCACTACAGGACATTATCCTGAACACAACACGGATAAGGATACGCAGTCTATAATTGACTGGCAGATGATGGAGAGGGAGCTGGAGTATGTCTACAATTTCACGCTGGCCCTTGCCTGTCACGGAGGAGCCGTTTCCTTCAGACCGACTGCGGCAAAGGAGAAGAAATCGCCGTATGACGATGTCGTTGCATACCACGACTGCGACCAGAAACCTATGTTCCTGAACAGTTCCGATCCTCGGCAGTTCCTGCAGAAATGGGTCTACCAATATTTGAAATATCCTGCTTCCGCCGTTCGTGACGGAATACAGGGAAGAGTCCTTGTTGATTTTATAATAGGCAAGGACGGCAAGGTCAGTGATGTCCGTGTTGCCAAGGGTGTGTCGGAAGAACTTGATGCGGAGGCTGTCAAAGTCGTGGCGGCATCACCAAAGTGGCGTCCCGGAAGGGTCAACGGGAATAAAGTGAGGACTTCCATGACAATTCCGGTGGAATTCCGCCTTGAAAAGAAAGGAGGACGCCCGAGTTTCGGGATTAAGAAATAATATTACTTTTGCAAGTCGAATAAAAACAGTTTCAGATACCTATGGAATATAATTTTAAGGAAATTGAGGCCAGATGGCAGGCCTATTGGGCAAAGAATCAAACATTCAAGGCTGAGATTGACAGTTCAAGGCCTAAATATTATGTCCTTGACATGTTTCCGTATCCTTCGGGGGCGGGGCTTCATGTCGGGCATCCTCTCGGATATATAGCAAGTGACATATTCAGCAGGTACAAGAGGCTGTGCGGCTTCAATGTGCTTCATCCGATGGGATATGATGCATTCGGACTGCCGGCGGAGCAGTATGCAATCCAGACCGGACAGCATCCGGCTGTGACGACGGAGAAGAATATCGCAAGATACCGTGAGCAGCTTGACAGAATAGGCTTTTCATACGACTGGTCAAGGGAAATAAGGACTTGTGACCCTGAATATTATAAGTGGACGCAGTGGGCTTTCCTGAAAATGTTCGGAAGCTATTATTGCAATGACAGCCGGAAGGCCAGGCCTATAGAGGAACTGGTGCAGGCATTTGAAACCTCGGGTACGGCAGGAGTGAATGCCGCCTGCGGTGAGGAGATGTCCTTTACTGCCGCTCAGTGGAACGCCATGTCTGAAAAGGAAAAGTCAGACGTTCTCATGAATTACAGGATTGCCTATCAGGGCGAGACTTCTGTAAACTGGTGCCCTCAGCTCGGTACTGTCCTTGCCAATGATGAGGTCAAGGAGGGATATTCCGTCCGTGGAGGATTCCCTGTGGAGCAGAAAAAGATGACCCAGTGGCTTCTCAGGGTGTCTGCCTATGCCGGACGCCTGCTTGAAGACCTTGAGGAACTTGACTGGACTGATTCCCTCAAGGACATGCAGAGGAACTGGATCGGCCGTTCACAGGGGGCAGAGATGGTGTTCAAGGCATATAACGGGGACCAGGAGTATGATATGGTGATTTTTACAACCCGTGCCGATACTGTCTTTGGAGTAACCTTCATGGTCCTTGCTCCTGAAAGCGAATGGGTTGAGAAACTTACTGCACCTGAGCAGAAGGAGGCCGTGGAGGAATATCTGGCCATGGCGAGGAAGAAGACCGAAAGGGAAAGGCTTGCCGAGACACGCAAGGTTACTGGAGTCTTCTCCGGTTCTTATGCCGTGAATCCTTTGACAGGTGCAAAAGTTCCGGTGTGGATTTCTGAATATGTGCTTGCAGGATATGGTACAGGTGCGATAATGGCTGTTCCTGCACATGACAGCAGGGACTATGCATTCGCAAAGCGTTTCGACCTGCCTATAATACCTCTCATCGAGGGCTGCGATGTAAGTGAAAGCAGCTTTGATGCAAAGGAGGGAATCATGTGCAATTCCGGCTTCCTTGACGGAATGACCGTGAAAGAGGCCATCCCGGCTGCAATTGACTATGTTGAGCAGCACGGAATCGGACACCGCAAGATAAACTACAGGCTCCGTGATGCCATTTTCTCACGCCAGAGATATTGGGGAGAACCGTTCCCTGTATATTATAAGGACGGCATCCCGCAGCAGATGGATCCTGACTGTCTTCCTCTCCGTCTTCCTGAGATTGATGAATACAAGCCTACGGAGACAGGTGAGCCTCCGCTTGGCAGGGCAAAGGGATGGACTATTGACGGATACCCGATTGAGAAGAGCACGATGCCTGGCTTTGCCGGCAGCAGCGCATATTATCTGCGCTATATGGATCCGCATAACGGGAATGCCCTTGTAAGCCGTGAGGCGGATGAGTACTGGAGGAATGTAGACCTTTACATCGGAGGTACGGAGCACGCCACAGGCCATCTGATCTACTCTCGTTTCTGGAACAAGTTCCTCTATGACCTCGGATATGTATGCGAGAAGGAGCCTTTCAGGAAGCTGATAAACCAGGGCATGATCCAGGGACGCTCAAACTTCGTGTACCGTATAATAAATACAAATACCTTCGTGTCCGTAGGACTCAAGGACCAGTATGAGACGACTGAAATACATGTGGATGTGAACATTGTAAGCAATGACCGGCTGGACATTGAGGCGTTCCGCAAATGGATGCCTGAGTTTGCTGATGCCGAGTTCATTCTTGAAAACGGTGAATATGTCTGCGGATATGGAGTTGAGAAAATGAGCAAGTCAATGTTCAATGTGGTCAATCCGGATATGATATGCGATACTTACGGCGCTGATACATTGAGGCTCTATGAAATGTTCCTCGGTCCTCTCGAGCAGTCGAAGCCGTGGGATACCAAGGGAATAGACGGTGTCAACAGATTTCTCAGAAGAGTGTGGAGGATGTTCTATGACCGTGACGGATTTATCGTGACTGACGCTGAGGCTTCACCAGAGGAACTCAAGTCGCTTCATAAGCTCATCGGAAAGGTTCAGGCTGACATTGAGGCATTCTCATTCAATACGGCGGTGAGTGCATTCATGATTGCCGTGAATGAACTTTACGAGCTGAAGTGCACAAAGCGCTCTGTCCTGGAGCCGCTTGTTGTGCTGCTCTCGCCGTTTGCCCCTCATATCGCTGAGGAACTTTGGCATGCACTCGGACATGACGAAAGCATCACGTATGCCTCTTTCCCTGAATATGTCGAGTCCTATACTGTGGAGAATACCTGCACGTATGCAGTCTCTTTTAACGGAAAGACACGCTTTACTGTCGAGCTGCCTGCGGATATGCCGCGTGAGGAGGTTGATGCACATGTCCGTTCCATGGAGCAGACCGCAAAATACGTCGGTGCAGGCAATATCGTGAAGGTGATAGTTGTACCTGGCAAGATTGTAAACATTGTAGTGAAATAATCTATGAAACCGAACAAAATCTGGACAGTGCTTTGTGACTATTTGCTCCTGTCTGTCGGAACACTCATTTATTGTATAGGCTGGACTTCGTTCCTGATACCTAACGGACTTGCCAGCGGAGGGCTTACCGGTCTTTGCACCATAATACAATATGGAAGCGGAGGAGCAATTCCTATCGGCCTGAGTTTCCCGGTGATAAATGGTTTCCTGCTTGTAATAGCTGTACTTGTTCTCGGGAAAGCGTTCGGTTTCAAGACTATTTATGTCATAGCCCTGTCATCGATTCTCTTTGAGGTCCTGCCGAATTTTCCTCAGCTGGAGGTTGTTGACCCAGAGCGTTTTGACAAGTTTCTTGTAGCTATTGTGGGCGCTTTGCTTGAAGCAGCAGGAATAGGGCTTACACTGCTGAAGGGCGGAAGTACGGGAGGTACGGACATTGTTGCAATGATTGTCAACAAATATTGGCCGGTGTCGCCCGGCAGGGTCTATATGGTGACAGACATTTTCATCATAGCCTCTATGCTTCTTGTTCCGGACATGGGCATCGTTGACATGATTTATGGATATGTAATCATGATTACATTCTCTTTCAGCGTAGACTACGTATTGCTTGGAAACAAATCTTCTGTGCAGATACTTGTTTTTTCTTCCAAGTATAAGGAAGTTGCCGACCACATGATAAATGATGTGCATCGTGGCGTTACTGCCCTTCAGTCAATAGGATGGTATACTCAGAATGAGGGAAAGGTACTTCTTATTGTTGCCCGGAAATACCAGCTCAATGAAGTCATCAATGAAATCAAGGCAATCGACAGGTCTGCATTTATTTCAGTGTCTACGGCAATGGGCGTCTATGGGGAAGGGTTCGAGGAGGTGAAGTCCGGTATGAAATTCAGAAAGAAGGAAAATCTTAAGGAGGAAAACAAATGACACATAATCTGTTAAAGCAATCTTTCTGGGTAGCTCTGAAAGAATACGGACTCATCACATTCGGTCTGTTTGCCTATTGTCTCGGATGGACTATATTTTTGCTGCCGAATAATCTCGTTGGCGGTGGAGTGTCTGGTTTTGCGGCCATCTTGTATTATGCAACCGGTATCCCTTTGGGATATACGTATTTCGTGGTCAACATAATATTGCTGCTGATTGCTTTGAAAATACTCGGAAGAGGATTCGGCGGCAAGACGATTTATGCAATAATCCTGACTTCCACACTTCTCAATATTCTTCCTGATGTAGTTCCGCAGGACTTTGTCCGCACCTTCTCTCTTGAGAACGGAAAGCTGATATGCACCATACTTGGAGGAATCATCTCCGGTGTCGGAATCGGAATATCGATTTCCCAGGGAGGCAGTACCGGCGGCACTGACATTATTGCCCTGCTTTGGTGCAAGTTCAAAAATGCGTCTCCCGGCAGGGTCATCCTTGTCATTGATGTGGGAATTATCATGTCTTCCATGATTTTTCCTTCATTCTCGGATGCAGAAAGGCAGCAGTTTGTACCGTTTGCCGAGAAACTTGTCATCGCTGTCTACGGTCTTATCCAGGTTACTGTGAGCGGATATGCGATTGATTTGTATCTGTCAGGCTCCAAGCAGTCTGTGCAGGCTTTTATTTTTACAAAAAAACATAAGGAGATGGCCGATGCCATTGCCTTTGACATGAAGAGGGGAGTCACTGTGATACCGGCACGCGGATGGTATTCAAAGCAAGAGACTGATATTGTGATGGTGGTTACAAGAAAAGATGACCTGAATCTTCTTCTTCGGTATGTCAAGACGATTGATCCTGATGCATTTTTGTCTGTATCTTCGGTGATGGGAGTATATGGCAAAGGATTTGACACGATAAAAGTCAAGTCCAAGAAATAGTTCTGCCACATATATGGACCAATGACCTCCGTGTCATATTAAAAAAAAGAAATAATTTAAATAAAAAGAAAAAGTTGTTTATGTTCCCCCTTTCAGTGTGGGCTGGAAGGGGGCTTTTGTATATTTTTGTGAGACCGAAAGATATGATAAATTGATTATGGAGAATTTTGTTGCGGTGATTATCATGATGGCGTCCTTGTTGGTTGCGGTGGTGATGATGATTAAAAACGCCAAGTCCGGTGTTCTTGCGTGCTGGAAGACAGTGGCAATTTCTATATTGTTGCTTGTCAATGCATTTCTGACTTTTTGTGATGTTGTTGCCGGCGGAGATCTGTCCCTCAGGCTTCCGTTTGACATACTGTTGTCGATTCTTGCAATTTTTGCACTGAGTTCATCTGTAATGCCGTTGAGGGACGGGAAGATTGTTGCCGTGGCGTCCGGTGTTGCAGAAATATGCATGTCTGTATATTATTTGCTGTGTGCGCGTGATATCCTGCAGCTTCCTTCCGGTACTGCAATGATAAGTGCCGCAGCTATGACGGCCGTATTCATTGCAGGGACGCTCCTTTACGGCATTTCTTGCAGAATCCGGGATGTAGGTGCAGTTATGGCTGCAGGGAATGCGTGGGACGGGCTTTGTCTCGGAACAGATGCCGTATATGTGGTGTCATTTCTTGTCGAGACAATCTTTATGCTTTTGGCATTCTGCATTCATGGAGCTGAAAACAGGCCGCTTCTGCTGATGTTTCCGATGCTGTTGGCCGCCGGACAGGCTGCACTGGGTGCGAGGGCATGCTTCAGTTCTGTCTTTGTCCTGTCCCGCCGTCATGAACAGCGGATAGCCGGAGCATTGAAAACCTCCAAAGAGGAGCATGCTATTCGGCAGGTCCCCGTCAGCGAGACTTACCGTGAGGTCTATTCCCGTGTTGTTGTCTATTTTGAGGAGGAGAAGCCGTATCTGAACGGTGACCTGACAATAAATGATGTTGTCAAGGGAGTCTACACAAATAAATTGTATATATCAAAGGCCATAAGCCAATGTACCGGTAAGAATTTCTGCCAATTCGTCAATTATCACAGAGTGATGTATTCCGTTGAACACTATAGGCTCAATCCAGAGATGAGGGTCGCTGACATGTGGCAGACCTGCGGATTCAATTCCATTGTATCTTATAATATGGCTTTCAAACTTTTTATGGGAGAAAATCCGAGTGATTGGTGCAGAAAGGAGAAGTCCAGGCTGGTTAATTGCAAAAAATAAGTTGCGGAATAGGGACGGGAAAACTATCTTTGCGCAAAACAATTCAGAAACAGTTTCTTATTATGGCAGACGAGAAAATAATTTTTTCGATGAACGGGGTCGGCAAGATACTTCCCCATAACAACAGGGTTATTCTAAAGGACATTTACCTTTCGTTTTTTTATGGTGCAAAGATCGGTATAATCGGTCTCAACGGTTCCGGAAAATCGACTTTGATGAAAATAATAGCCGGAATAGAGACTGGATATCAGGGAGAAGTCGTGTGGGCACCTGGCTATTCTGTCGGCTATCTGGAGCAGGAACCTCAGATGGATCCTGAAAAAACTGTTCTCGAGGTGGTCCAGGAAGGTGTCCAGGAGATAATGGATATACTTAAGGAGTATGAAGAGGTCAATCTGAAGTTCTGTGAGCCTATGTCGGATGACGAAATGGCTGCTTTGATTGAGCGTCAGGGTGAATTGACTGAAAAGATAGAGAATTGCGGAGGCTGGGAGATTGATTCCAAGCTCGAAAGGGCCATGGATGCACTTCAATGTCCTCCTCCTGATGCAAAAGTCGGTAATCTGAGCGGTGGAGAAAGGCGCCGTGTGGCCTTGTGCAGGCTTTTGCTCAGGCAGCCTGATGTGCTTCTTCTCGATGAGCCGACCAACCACCTTGACACGGAAAGTATACAATGGCTTGAGGCTCATCTCCAGCAGTACAAGGGTACTGTAATAGCGGTCACTCACGACAGATATTTCCTTGACAATGTGGCAGGATGGATTCTTGAGCTTGACAGAGGGGAGGGTATTCCATGGAAAGGCAATTATTCGTCTTGGCTTGACCAGAAGAGCAACCGTCTGGCAATGGAGGAGAAACAGGAAAGCAAGCGGAGAAAGACACTTGAACGTGAGTTGGAGTGGGTGCGGATGGCTCCTAAGGCCAGGCATGCAAAATCAAAGGCCAGACTCGGGGCGTATGAGAAACTTGCAAGTGATGACGGACGCGAAAGGGAGGCCAATCTTGAAATCTTCATTCCGAACGGCCCGCGTCTGGGAAACAAGGTCATAGAGTTCAAGGATGTGTCCAAGGCCTATGGT
>CAMWUW010000034.1 GCA_947177525.1 uncultured Bacteroidales bacterium
GAGCTGCAGAGCCGGTCAAAAAGGACAAGCAGGGCCTCTGCGGTAATTCCCCTGCCCCAGTAAGGATAACCGAGCCAGTAGCCCACTTCACGTTCATTGCCATCCGGCGTGAAGTTTTCCTCCCCGGGCGGGACAAGTCCGATGCATCCGATCGGCTCACCGGTATCTTTCAGCGTAATTGCAAAGTTCAGCGGATTAGGAATAAAGAAATCCATTATGACCCTGCGGCTCATTTCCTCAGAGGTATGGCATGGCCAATGAGCCATTTCACTTACACGGGGATCCGAAGCATATTTATACAGTGCACCGGCATCGCTTTCGCGCCACGGACGCAGGAAAAGCCGTTCTGTTTCAATAATTCCAGTCATTACATTGATTTTTATACCTTTATGTTCTTGGGATCATCTTTTCTGTTTCTATCATCAGGCAATGCCCCGGCCAAACTTCGGTCAGATACAATGCCGAGACTCAGACGTAATATATGTCCGTCAGGACAAAGATAGGAAAAAGCCGGGAGCAGAGCAAAGTCCCACTTTTTTTGACCGTCCGTCAAAATGATATAAATTTGCATCCGGACCAAACAGGAAGAACAGATGAAACCATTTGCCGAAAGCATCTTTCTTAAAAAGATGCGCCTCGTTACCAATATAAGCCAGGAAACAGTCTCATGCCTTGAGGCTCACCTTGAGGAGTGCCATTTCGCAAAAAAAGAGATGATACTGAGAGAAGGAGTATTCTGCCGCTATGTATGGCTTCTGGAGAAAGGTTTCACAAGACATTTTTGGGTGGTGGACGGTGCTGAGGTAACGACTTCATTCTCTGTAGAGGGGACCTTGATTTTCAGCATGGACGAATTCTATTACGGCAGGCCCAGCGAGGAATACGCACAGGCAATGGAGCCTGTCGATGCATGGAGGATAACGACAGGAGATCTTGAGCGGCTGTTCCGTGAGAACATGGAGCTTGCCACATGGGCACGGCTCATACACCAGAATGAATACAGGCGCGTGCACCAGTCTTTCAAAGAAAGGCTCACATTGCCGGCAAAAGAGCGCTACAGGGTGTTCCAGGAGCAATTCCCGGAAGTCTGCAGGCGTGCCAATCTCGGGCATATAGCCTCCTATCTCGGAATTACCCTGCCCACACTGAGCCATATCCGTGCTGAAAAATAGCGGAACCCGGGAGTAAGCATGGGACATAAAAGCCATGCCGCGACGGTCTTTTTAATCTGGAACAACTTTTTTCTCCGGAGCAATCACGAAATTTGCCGCATAAATCACCAAAAGACAATGAAACACAACTTATCTGACACAAAAGGCCGTGAAGTCTGGATAGACTGGATGAGAGTGGCGGCCTGCCTGATGGTATTCATCGTACACAGCACCGAACCGTTCTACCTCGGCGGAGAGGGTTCGCTCATCCTTACCAGGGCAGATGCATTCTGGGCCTCATTCTTCGATTCGTTCGTAAGGGCATGCGTACCGCTGTTCATCGTGGCATCCAGCTATCTCCAGTTCCCTCTGCACTACAGTGCCGGGGAATTCTTCCGCCGCAGGGCAGTGCGAATCCTGATTCCGTTCATCATCTGGAGCATAGTCTATGCATTCGCGTTCGGAGAACCGGTATCGAACTTCAAGGACCTTCTGCTTAACTTCAACTATTCGGCTGGACATCTTTGGTTCGTCTACATGCTCATAGGAATCTATCTGCTGATGCCTCTCCTCTCACCATGGGCCGAGAAAACAAGCAAAAAGGAACTTCAGATTTATATCGGGATATGGCTGTTCACGACACTCATTCCTCTGATACGTGACTGGGTGTCCCCTGCTCCGCTTGCAATCACCTACGGCCCTACCGGAATCCCGAGACAGGCCCTGTTCCCACTCTGGGGCGAGGCAAGCTGGAATGCCTACGGACTGTTCTATTACTTCAGCGGCTTCATCGGCTATCTGCTGCTCGGGCTTTATCTGCGCAGGTTCACAGGCAGCCTTTCGTGGGGAAAGACTCTGGCAATTTCGATTCCATGCTATCTTGCAGGCTTTGCAATCTCGTTCGGCGGCTTCCTGCGCAGAGTGTTTGAGACCTCAGGCGGAACATTCCCTGCTGAAGGGGCGGTAGACATGGCAGTGTGGTGGGAGACCACGTGGTGCAATGATACCATCGGCGTAGTGCTCATGACAATTGCATGGCTTCTCATGTTCAAGAAGATAAGCAGCGCAGGAGTGTTCTACAATAAAGTCCTTCTGCCTGTCTCCAAGGCAAGCTACGGCATGTACCTGATTCATCTGCTTATACTCGTGCCAGTATGCGGCATTTTCAGGGATTGGCTCGGCTCAGCATCCGAGGGAGTGCTCGGGATATGGACTACACCGGTGGAAATCATATCCGCTGCAGTTGCCGCGTTCGCATGTACGGCCGTTGTGTCAATTCTGCTTCAGAGAATCCCTAAGATCGGAAAGTACATAATTGGCTGACACGGCATCTGCACTCCGGCAAGGAGTACAAAAATTGACAAAGGAGCTGTCCGGACAATCGGGCAACTCCTTTTTATGATGTCGGAAATATCACAGCAATTCCGTAAGCTTTGCCATCTTTTTTCTGGCTGATGCCTTCTCGTACAGAATCTCATAAACCATATCTGCAATGGGCATGTCTATTTTGTGCCGGAAATTCGTATGCCTTATGCAGTCGCTCGCAAAATAGCCTTCTGCTACCATAGTCATTTCATTCAGGGCACTTTTGACTGTATGGCCACGTCCGATAAGAAGCCCGAGACGGCGGTTTCGGCTGTAGTTTGAGTAGCAGGTCACCAGAAGATCCCCGAGATATGCGGAATTCATTGTGTCCCTGGTGTCCGGATAGCTCTCCATAATGAACTTCGTCATCTCCTTGGCACAATTGGATATAAGCACAGCCAGGAAATTGTCACCATATCCAAGCCCCACGGCTATGCCCACAGAAACCGCATAAATGTTTTTCAATATTGCCGCATATTCAACTCCATATATGTCAGTGGAATAGCTCAGCCTTATGCCTTCAGTGGAAATTTTGCTTCCGATGATTCTTGAATTGTCCGGGTCCGTGCAGACAATCGTAAGATAAGACAATTTTTTCCGTGAGACTTCTTCTGCATGAGACGGTCCGGATATGATTCCGATCTGCCTGTACGTGAGGTCGTAAGTGTCATGCAGATATTCTACGGCAGTCTTATAGTCTCCCGGAATTATACCTTTTATGGCGGAAACGATAAATTTGTCTTTCAAGGAGACATTGAGACCGGACAGGAAATCTTTCAGATACGCAGACGGTGCGGCCATAATTATTATGTCTGCATTTGACACGACTTCATTGATGTCATTGCTCGGACGTATAAGATTTCTGTCAAATTCAAGGTCATTCAAATATTTGGGATTCCTGCCTTCTGCCAAAAGACCTGCCAGCACTTCCCCGTTTCTTATATGCCACCATACCTCGGTTTCATTCCTTACGAGCAGACTCACAATTGCAGTTGCCCAGCTTCCGTATCCTATTACGGCACAGATTGACTTTTCATTTAATTTATGTTCCATATTATCTGAAAAAGTTTTGGCAAAGATAAGTTTTTTAGCATTAAGTCAATGACCTTAGTTTTTGCATTTTTGGGGGTCATATTGAACTTCAAATGGCGGATAACATATTCAATGTATGCATTGTCTTGAGTCTGGCCAGTCGTTTTATAGCAATCGGCAGATTACACTTACTTGCGCTAATAATGTGAGATTGGCCTCTTTAATAGGACCGGAATCCTTTATGAGCAGACGTTTCATGACATTGAAATTTCTTCATGTCATACCCTTAGCCGCAGGCCGTCATATCATAAGCATAATCCGTCCCTCCGCCTTGACAAACATGTCAGGATAACGGCAGACTACGGCATAGACCTGGGCAGATGTCACCGGCTTGCCGTCCTTGCGTAGATGGAACCTCCTGGAGTTAATCATATCAGCAATCTGCTCCGTACGCATTCCGCGGTTGGAGCTTACAAGGCAATACACTATAGCTTCCTCTATCTTCATGTGGCTGCATTTCAAAACAAGAATGTCACAAAAATCCCGCGGGTTCCGGCAGTCGCGCACCGCAATTACCCGGCGGAGCGCAAAGTTAGGGATAATTATTCTATTTATTCAGCCATTCCGGTCCGGGAATACTGACAAATCCCGCAGGCATTCGTTTAATTCTAAGATTTTCAATATTTTTGTGTCCGAAAGTGAAAAAATAAGACATCAGTACAGTCATCGGGCAAAGCAGATATGAAAACCATTGCACATATTGACGTTGAAGTAAATGAAAAAGGACGCATACTGGACATAGGTGCCGTCAAGTGGAACGGGGACAAGTTTCATTCTTCCGTAGTCAGCGAATTCACAAATTTCATAAGTGATTGCGAATACCTGTGCGGCCACAATATCATCTCCCATGACATCAAATATCTGACGCCATTTTTAAATAAGGGCTATACTCTTATTGATACACTTTATATGTCACCGCTCCTCTTTCCTGAAGAGCCATACCACAAACTCCTGAAAGACGACAAGATACTGTCGGATGACAAAAACAACCCGTTCAATGACTCACTGAAAGCCAAGCTGCTTTTCGAGAATGAAGTCACTGCATTTTCTGCCCTGCCGGATAAAATGAAAAGAATCTACTATGACCTCTTGTGCAATGATGAACATTTCAAGGGATTCTTTGAGTATTGCGGTTATTCGGCGAGCCGTCTGTCATCTCTGTTCAGGCCAAAGTCAGACAGCATCAGGGAAGTACTCTACGGCCAGATCTGCAGAAATGCGGATTTAGGCACAATTGTCAGGGAAAACAGCATTGAACTGGCATATGCAATTGCACTCATCCGGACAGAAAGCAAATATTCCATGACTCCTCCGTGGGTCCTCAGGAATTTCCCGAAAGTCTGGAACATCATCCACCTGCTCCGCAACTCGCCATGCAAAGATCCGGAATGCAGCTATTGCTCAGTTCATCTCGATTCGTCAAAAGCCCTGCAGAAATGGTTCGGATATGACAATTTCAGGAGATACGACGGAGAACCTCTACAGGAAAATGCCGTCAAGTCAGCACTATATGGTGAATCACTGCTGGCAGTCTTCCCTACAGGAGGAGGAAAATCCCTGACCTTCCAGCTTCCCGCACTGATGGAAGGTGAAGTCTCCAGAGCTTTGACTGTAGTCATATCCCCTCTCCAGTCATTGATGAAGGACCAAGTTGAGAATCTTGAGAAAAGGGGCATTCCTGATGCCGTATATATCAATGGAATGCTGTCCCCCATTGAGCGGGCGGAAGCACTTGAAAGAGTCAGGAGCGGAAAAGCATGCCTTCTCTACATCGCACCAGAGCAGCTCAGGTCAAAGACTATTGAAAAGATTCTCCTGTCCAGGTCCATCTCACGCTTTGTGATTGACGAGGCCCACTGCTTCTCTGCATGGGGCCAGGACTTCAGGATAGAATACATGCACATCGGGGACTTCATCAGCAATCTGCAGGAAAAGAAAGGCCTTGACAGCAAAATCCCGGTTTCATGCTTCACCGCCACTGCCAAGCCTAAGGTTATAAGCGACATAACGGATTATTTCTCCCAAAGCTGCGGCATAACTCTGAAAAAATTCACTTCAGGCGCAACAAGGACGAATCTCAGCTATACGGTATTGTACAAAGATTCGAAGAAGGAAAAATACATTGCCCTGCGCACCTTGCTTGAAGAGAAAGAATGTCCGGCCATAGTGTATGTGTCAAGAACGAGGCTTGCAGAAGAACTTGCGGCGCAATTGCGAAATGACGGTTTTTCCGCCAAAGCCTTTCATGGACAGATGGAGACTATTACCAAGGTCCAGAATCAGGAAGACTTCATAAGCAACAAGATACAGATAATTGTGGCCACCTCTGCATTCGGCATGGGCGTTGACAAAAGTGACGTAGGCCTCGTGGTGCATTTTGACATTTCAGACTCCCTGGAGAACTATATCCAGGAAGCCGGGCGCGCCGGAAGGGATCCCCTGTCGACAGCAGACTGTTATGTGCTGTATAACGATGACGACCTGAACAAACACTTTATTCTGCTGAACCAGACAAAGCTGACCCTCAGTGAGATCAATCAGGTCTGGAAGGCAGTCAAGCAACTGACCCACAGCAGGCAGAAAATAAGCATATCCTCACTTGAGATTGCCAGGAAGGCCGGCTGGGAAGAGACACAGGACATCGAGACCAAAGTAAAAAGCGCAATTGCAGCACTGGAAAATTCCGGCTTTGTCAGACGTGGCATGAACAGTCCGAGAATATATGCCACGAGCATTGTTCCGGATAATTATGAGGCTGCGGCAAAAGAGATTGATTCATGGCCGGATTTTACTGATGAGGAAAGGGTCAACTCAAGGAGGATCATCAAGTCGCTCATTTCTGAAAAGAGACGTGCGATTGCAGGGACAACAGAAGCCGAGTCGCGCATTGACTATCTTTCCGACATGCTCGGAATAGAGACATACAAAGTTATAAAGGCTGTTGAGAGAATGCGCTGTGCCGGTATTCTGTCAAAAGACAACGACATGACAGCCTTTCTCAAGAAAAGGCTTACGCCAAGGCTTGAGTTTTTTGCGAAATTGGAATCACGGCTCCTGGCCATGCTTGACGACTGTCCACAATCGCTTGACCTGAAAAAAATCAACGAAGAACTGCTTGGCAGCGGAATGGCAAAATCAAGCATCAAAGACATAAGGACCGTGCTGTTTTTCTGGAGGATTCAGAACTATCTGAGCAAATCAAATACGGCCGGAAACGACCGCATGGACATTGAGCAGGATTCCCCGGTTTCAAAGCTGCAGGAGAGGTCTATTTTCAGGACAGAGATATGCCGTTTTATTTTGGATCTGCTGGCTTCCCTCGAAAATCTGTCTCCGGAACAGGAATACATGACAGTGAATTTCTCCCTTGTAAAATTGATGGAGAGATTCAATTCAGAATCAGGGCTATATTCCCGGGAAGCCACACTGGAGGAAGTACAGGAGGCTCTTCTTTTCCTTTCCAAAACCGGGATAATAAGCATCGAAGGCGGCTTCATGGTTCTTTATAACAAGCTGGAAATCGAACGCACTGCGGACAACAAGCTGCGCTACAAAAAAGAAGACTACCAGAACCTGGACGAATTCTACAGGCAGAGAATCCAGCAGATACATATAGTCGGGGAATTTGCCAATATGATTGTCAAGGACTATGGAAAGGCAATGGAGTATGTCAGGGACTATTTCCACATGGATTTCAAGAGATTCATAAAGAAATACTTTGATTCTTCTCGCGAGAAAGAGATATCCATGAATATCAGCCCAAGCAAATACCAGGAGATTTTCGGTAATCTTACGATGACACAGAAGAAGATAATATCAGACAAGGATTCGCAATATATAGTAGTACCTGCCGGGCCCGGAAGCGGAAAGACATATGTACTTGTCAGGAAACTGGCATCACTGCTGATGATGGAGGATGTAAAGTCCGACCAGCTGCTGATGCTGACATTTTCGCGTGCTGCCGCCACCGAATTCAAGAGCAGGCTGTGCGGACTTATAGGCAATGCAGCCAAATATGTAGAAATCAAGACATTTCATTCATATGCATTTGACATTCTCGGGCAGCACGGCTCTCTGGAAAAATCAGCTGATGTAGTCAAGACTGCCGTCATGGAAATAAAAGAAGGCAGAGCAGAGGCAAGCAGAATCACAAAATCCATTCTTGTAATTGACGAAGCACAGGACATGAGCGAGAATGAATTCGCCCTTGTCGAGGAACTCATGAAGAAAAATGAGGACATGAGGGTCATTGCAGTCGGAGATGATGACCAGAACATATATGCGTTCAGGGGGTCGGATTCAAGACATTTGGCCACATTGGTCAATAAATATAATGCAACGGTCTATGATATGCTTGAAAATTTCAGAAGCTGCGAAAATGTCATCGCATGTGCAAATGATTTCGTGACATCAATTTCCAACAGGATGAAGTCCTCAGGCATTGTTGCAGTCAAGCATGACGAGCGCGGAGATGTCAGGTTTACGATGCACATGACAGAGACTTATGAACAGGCTATAGTAAGAGAATTGCTTGAAAAGAAAGCCGAAGGTACGACATGCATACTGACTTTCACAAATCAGGATGCTCTGATTCTGGCAGCCATGCTGAGACGTTCCGGGCAAAAGGCAAGGCTCATCCAGTCCAATGAAGGATTTCCGCTTGGCGATCTGGCTGAATTCCACTCTCTGCTTGAAATTTTCAGGAAAAGCAGGGAGGCAATAATCACGGATGAAGCATGGGAGGAGGCAAAAGATAGGCTGACATGTGAATACATCAATAGCAAATGTCTGCCTATATTGAAGAATTGCCTATCCGTATTCGAGTCAGAATACCCCACAAAATATGTTTCCGACCTGGAAAACTTCATAACGGAATCCAGGATTGAGGACTTTAGCGAAGGCATTGCCGCCGGACAGAAAGATAGTGCCGGGAGCAGTCAAAACATAATTGTCTCGACAATCCACAAATCCAAGGGACACGAATACGACAATGTCTATATCTCTCTTAAAGATATGAGACAACTCACTGACAATGAGAGAAGGGCCGTATACGTGGCACTCACGAGGGCAAAGAAGAATCTTTCTGTACATTTCTGCAACAGCCAGCCCCTGGGCTTCAGGACAAAGACTGCCCACTACATGATTGACAGAAACAGTTATGAAGAACCTTATGAACTGATGATGCAGCTATCCCATAAAGATGTATTTCTCGGCTTTTTCAAAAACAAGGCAAAGGTCATCAGAAACCTGTACTCCGGACAGCGCCTGAACATCAGCGGGGAATATCTTTCCGCAGCACTCAACGGAAATGAAGTCAAGGTCGCGAAGTTTTCGGAGAATTTCAGGAAAAGGGTATTTGAACTGGCTGCGGAGGGATATGTCCCATCAAAGGCACAGGTTCGATTCATCGTGTACTGGAGATACGAAGAGACAGAGGACAACGAAACTGTACGCAAAGAAATACCCATTGTGCTTCCGGACATTCTGTTCAGAAAGCAATGACCACGCAAAACTATTTTTTCTCTGCAAATGCAGAATAGTTGGCAGCGGCCCAGGAAATGAGCCCGCCGATGACAGGAATCAGGCTTTTGCCGAGTGCAGTCAGGGAATATTCGACCTTCGGCGGGACTTCCGGGTATATTTTGCGGCTGACTAATCCGTCTGCCTCAAGGTTCCTAAGAGTCTCGGACAGGACTTTAGGGGATATGTCCGGGATTGCCCTTCCGATTGAGCTGAAACGGGTGGCCTCATTTTCGGAAAGGATGCATAGTATCAGCATTGACCATTTTCCGGAAAAGCGTGAAATTACATTTCTTATGGGACAATTTCCTGTCTCTGTATATTTTTTCAGATTTTCTTGCAGTTCCAACGGGTTCATAATCAATAAAGGTTACTTTAAAGTAAGCACGTTACACCCATGTAACGTCTTGCACGTCAAATATTTTCACCCTACCTTTGCAAGGCTATCAAAAAAGATAGCTGATTACAGTTGCAAAGTTAATATTATTATAATATATAATATCATGAGCGAAGTTAAAATCATCAACAAGGGCGAAAAATTCACCCATGCAAATGCAGGAAGCCTGAAAGATTTCGAAGGCAAGGAATTCCTGAAAGACGCCACAGGAGCAACATCATGCGAGTTGTCATTCGGCACACTTCCGTCCGGAGCAGCAGTTCCGTTTTTCCACAGCCACAAGGCAAACGAAGAGAACTACATCATACTTTCCGGAAGCGGCAGATTCCAGGTCGACACAGATGCATTCGACATTTCCGAAGGTTCTGTAATCCGTGTCGCGACAAATTGTGACAGAAACCTGAAATGCACATCGCGGGAACCAATGACATACATCTGTATCCAGGCAAAAGAAAACGGGCTCGAAGGCTACACAATGACAGATGCCGAGATAAATGAGCGCGAAAGCCTGCTCTGACCTTGCCGGCAGTCAAGTCATCAAGCTTCAACTTGGCATTCCTGCTCCCAGTATAACAGTACATACTGACGAAAGAGATCACGAATAGTCCGCAAAATATAAGCCTCTTACATTCATTTACGCGATGAGTCTGTTGTCATAGCTGTTCCCTGGCCACAAGATAAAGCCTTTTCGTGGACGAAACACTCAAATCACGTCTCCTGGCCACGAAAGCAGCCGTTTTCGTGGCCAGGAGACGTTCGGTTCGACATGCTCCGCCCGTTCCTGCAGCTCCGCGTTAACTTGAGGCATCAGTGGGATTGCCACGTCCCAGGCCTTCAGATTCTCCATCATTCATTGGACAGGCGCCAAATTCTTTCAGGAAAACGCCTATACATTATAAGAACAATCCTATAGTCCCCAGTCAGACGGGCTGAAACTATCCTTCGGAGCCTGAGGGACATTCGCGAAGTAGGTGACTCCGGTTATCTTTTCAAGATCAGAGACCGACATCAAATCCTGCTTGCCTACACTCACTCCTCTCGGCGTCGCATGGCTTCTTACAAAGGCCGCACACTTTATTTCGGATGCGGAACACTGGGACAATGCTTTGCCGCTTTTCCCGGTTTTGGTGCGCAGGAGCACATAATAGAACATCGTAGGTTTTGTCACATCGTTTCTTCCTCCGAAGTCGATAGTCTTAGGCGAACAGCTGTAGCCTCTGTTATCTGTATACTGTTTGAAATGGGTTCCTATTACTACATACAATGTGTCTGAACATACCTGTCCGTCCACCCAGTCTTCAAGTGTATTCCATCCTCCGCCTCCGGTATTGAACTCACTCATGTCCTGAGGTGCGATGTTGCTGTAATAGAATACCTGCCTGTTGGTGGCAGCCGACGAAAGACGTTCCGCAGAACCGAGCATGTGCCCTTTGTTGCATCCGCCTCCCGTTGACTTTGACTTGTACTGGATGTCAGCAGGTATGGCAGGGTCAGACTGATATGCATTTGTTCTGCTGGCTCCGCTTTCATACATCCTGTGACGAGGTGCTGCAACCCACACCGGACAATGATGCTCTGCACTGTAGCATACAGTATAGTTTCGCGCCGTCTTGCCATTTGGACCTTTCTCACCACCTGCACAGAGATGGTGCGCAAAATAAAGGTCCTTGTTGCTGATGTCCACTATGTAGTTGCCGCTTGCAGCAACATTCATGGCAGGCAGCTCATACCAGCCGTATTTTGCATTGCCGGGAGCGGGAATATCCGGTTCGTCAGGGTCCGGATCAGGGTCTGGCGTTGGATCAGGATCCGGGTTCTCTCCCGGATTTTCAGGATCGGTTGTCCCGCTGCCGGAAACATTTCTCCTGTATAAGTTTATGAGTGCCTGTCCGCTGTCGTAGCACCTGAATATTTTTGCTGAATCGTTCCATTTCAATATCCTTCCGCTGAAGGCTGTGTTCTCAATTCGGCATGTTCCTTCAGAAGGATTATCCAACTGAAGCGTCCATAAATATTTCCCGTCAGCCGAAGATGGTGCTGTATCTTTGAAATTTAATGAGTTCTTATTGCTTTCAAGTCCGAGGTACCCTACATTTGTTACAAAAATGGAATAATTGTCTCCGACTTTGGCAATGACGGTCTTCATCGGATCCCCGGTTTCAGCAGGAATGCCGTCAGCCACGAAATCCTCCATTCCAAGGGTCTTTGTACTTGTACCTTTGGACTCTTCGCAGGAGTTGAAAACGACATATTCCCCATTCTTCCTGTACATGAGCAGATAATCACCGGACCAATCTGCCGGTTCTACATCAACTGTCTGATATACAAATGTCTTTTCTGCCGGAGGAGTGGGTTCTTCACCGTGTCCTGGTTCCCCCGGATTTTCAATGTCAATATCGCCCCCTTCTGGTCCGTCAAGGGCAGGTTCGCACGATGCAATGGATGCAATGATTAAAAGTATGGGAAATATACGTCTCATTATATTTGTTTTTGTTTTGGGAGGACAAATGTATAAAAACATTCCGTGTTAACCAACTGCATCCGGTCAATTAATAAAAAAGGGCCCCGGTAATCCCTGGAGCCCACAACATATATATTAAACTAAAAATTCAATTCTGCCTTTTCTTCCGCATAGACCCGTTCAAAGCACTGCCTGAGTTTTGAACGGTCGCGGATTATTTCCCTCAGTTCCTCCAGGCGCAAGGCATTCGGAGATTCCGGTATCCACAGCTGAAGATAGCCATTGTCACCGTACTTTTCGTCTATATGTTCAACAGTACGCGCATAATGACCTTCCATGTCAAGCTCCGGGTAATGGGCCAGACCATACTGGACAGTCCTTCTGATGACGGTCTCGGGAACTATAAGACGGTCAGATTCAGCGATAAGCCTGCCGTATATTGTCCTCGGTGCATGTCCGAGCGAAGCCCTGTGGTCTTCAGCCGCATCAGCAATGACATCAATCTCATCTCTGCTGAACCAGCTTTCCAGAACCGCATCACTGCGTATTATCTGTGCTGACACTATATGATGAGTCTTCCTGTCAGCGCAAAGTCCCGTATCATGATATGCGGCTGCCGCGTAGACCATGTCAGGATTGACGTCATAGCGTACACATAGTGCCATTGCCTGGCGTATCACATTTTCAGCATGGTCCCTGCCGTGCCCTTTGTCAAAATTGTCATACCGCGGAATGATTTCGTCGGCAATATACTTGCGCAGCCCTGAGTCAATGCTGCACGAAAGCACGGCACAGAGATATTCCAGATATTTTCCGTCCACCTCGTCAAAAGTCCCTGTTTCCCGGCTGTCGATGTCAAGGACAGCCACAATTTTCCCTCTGTTCCACACAGGTACGACAATCTCGCTGCGGGACTCTCCGGAACAGGATATATGGCCGGGAAACAAATCAACATCAGGAACAATGACAGTCCGCTCCTCCTTCCATGCAGTGCCGCAGACTCCCCTTCCGAACGGAATCCGTGTACATGCCAGAGGTCCCTGGAACGGACCGAGCAAAAGTTCTTCCCCTCCGGCAAGATAAAAACCAGTCCAGAGGAAACCAAAGCCGTGATGTATAAGTGCAGCCATGTTGGACATATTCGCAATCATTCCTGCCTTCGGGTCAATCAATGACTCTGCAGTCTTCAGCAGTTCTGAATATTTTTCTTCTTTTGTCATGATTATCTGAACTTTAGATTTCCAATCCGCCGGACATCCGGAACAGAAAAAATTTTACACTCCGCAAAAGACACAGGCTCACCGCAGAGTTCTGGTGAAATATGCATCAAGGGGCAACGGAAATGAAAGAGTTGACAAACTCCTTGGCCGAGCGTATGGCAGGGGCCGCACCTTCAGCCGTAATCGTCTCATAATCAAAGTTTGCAAGTACGGCATCCAATTGCATGAGAAGGTCCTGCCGACCAGAAGAGAGCCATTCTTCCTGCAGAATACGTGTCTTTTCGTAGTCCTGGATTCCCTCGGCAAGTTTCTCAAAGCGCAGGCTGCTCCGGCCCTCAGGATATACACAATAGCAATCACCGGCAGTCCATGTGCGGAAGCGGGTATCTGTCATCGGATCAGCTGTCCAGTGGTTATAGGCCCAGCGGAGATAGCCGTCATAGCCTTTTGCCAATGCATACCATGGAATCCATACGGCCTCCTCAAGAGGAGAGACTGTAAACAGATTCGGGTAACGTTCCGCACAGCATGTATAATATGTAGAGATTTTACCCTTTGAATGCCTTTTAGCCTTTGCCTCATCCGGCATGTCCTGCATAAATGCCACACAGTAGTCATAAAGTTCCTCTTCAATTTCCGGATGCCAGTTTCCGGCAAGGGAAACCTTGAAATCCGGCTCCACTGCCTGTATAAGTCCCAAGGCAGCCTGCATAGCTTCCGCAGGCCTTTCATCCATCGCAATGCAAGTCATGTCAAACCACCCCTTCTCTCTCAGATGTGCAGCAAAATCAGAGATGAAATTGCCCCAATACAATTTATATTCAGCACTTGACGGTTCTGCCTTCAGTGACTGCATCCTTCCGGAGGCCTCATCCAAATAGTCAAATTCGAGATGCCATGGAATAAGCGAATAGCAGCTGATGGCCTTGTCTATGCCCACTGACATCATAAACTCAACCCACCTGTCAAAAATGTCATATCCATATTCCCATGAGCCGTCAGCTTTCTTTATCTTTGTCACCATTGATCCGAACGCATCCTCAGTCTGTCCGTTCCATGGCCTGTCAAGGATTGTAGCAGTTATAACTTTCTGGCCTGCATCGGCAAGCATCTTCATAACAGGACGCATATATTCAAAATGCTCCTTGCTCCAAAGTTCAGTCCCGTGATATCTGGCTACAGAATATGGATTCTGCCACAGGTCCAGATGGAACTTCCAGTCCTTGGGCTCCGGCAAAGTCCTGTCAGCCACCTCCAGTTCTATCGGAAGCGTCATCTTTACAGATTTCGCCGCCTTTACAGTAAGCGTACCGCGATAGACACCGGCCACGGCATCAGACGGAACATTCACAGACACCCATATAGGCTGGCAGGTCCCGGCAGCCACGTCAGTCTTTGACGCAATATCTATCATATCCGCAACCAGAAGCGAATCCTGCTGTCCTTTTGGACGATATCCGCACTGTCCATATCCTTCTATCATCTCATCACCCCAGACGTAACGCACGAAGCTTGCCTTTGCAGCAACAGACGGAATCACGTATCCGTCACCACGCAAATCACTTACGCTCACGGACACATCAGAAAGTCCGCTGCCGCTCCACAGGACAGCCTCAGCGGAAATCCTCTCATTTCTCCATGCCGGATAAAGAAAAGCGGACCCGGACAGTGTCTCAGGTGAAGCATCATGCAGATAGCGGGCATTTGTGTCACCCCAGGAAAAGATGGCATCATCGGGAACATTAGTGCATGCTCACGCAAATACGGCCATAAGGCACAAAAGAAGAGAAAAAAGTTTCCTTGAAATATTATTGTATTGTTTCCACAAAGAAAATAAAAGTCAGATGAAAAGACAAAATATATTTCCGTCAGACATAATAAAATCACATTATGAAGTCCACCTTAAACCAGTTCTACAGCCCGGTCAAAAGCCCCCGTCATCATCACAACAATCCAGATAGAGGGTACTTCGGACAGCTCTCGGCGCAAATATGAATGAGTTATCGTCAAGGTACTTGTCCCAGAGCGCCTGCAGCTTATCTGCCTGTTCCTCCGTAAGAAGCTGACCGGAACGTCCTCCATCCCAAACGAAGTCAGGAATTTCCTTTGAAAGTTCCTCTGAAGTAAGCAATGGACATCTGTCAGGATGTATCATTTCCTTGATTTCCATATCCATATAGAACACAGTTCTGCCTCTTCCGGACCAATCCTCTCCCTGGTATGGCTCAGACGAAAATGTTCCGCTCATCACTATGCCATTGGCTCCAGGGCCAACCTTGACCATAAAGAATTTGTCCCCGTCCCTGGCTTTGCCGTGATCCCAGACGCTCCAATTGAAGTCTGCCAGACCACAACAGGCAGCCATCTCCATGAGATCATACTCAAATCTTTCCATTGTATATGATGATATGGAGGGATTCCACATAAGAATTACAGTATTAGGCTTCCTGTCTTTCTCTATCTGTATTTTTATCATTTGTACCGTTATTTTTCTTTTCTTCTGATATAAACATTTACATATACTTGTTTTTCCGGATGAGCATCAGGACAGAGGCGGCATACTCTCACCTCAAAGATGTCCGAATGTCCCATATCAAGAAACTGAGCCAAGGTTCCGTTTTCCGAACTCGGGATATAGCCCAGCTTCAAGTCCTTATAATACAGAGCTATAGCATCGTTATCATACTTATTGTCTTCCTCCCTCACGAGCTCAAGCTCCATACCTGCTTCCAAGCTGCCGAATGCCTCACATCCATCCCAGTACATGAATCCTGCAATGTTTGTGTACAAAAAATGCTTTTTCTTCTCTGTTCTCTTTTCCATAATTTTAAATGTCAGTTGTTTGTTTCTGAGAACAAAGATGAAAGGCAATTGTTCCAAATCGTGGGACATCCACAAAAATTATTCATAAATTTTTGCCGCCTCAAGATGCATTCTCCTGATTTCATCGGCCAGCCATTGGGGTTGCAGAATCTTAATCGCAGGCCCTCTTGACAAAAGCGGAGTGCAGAAATCAGGGGTTGGCCTTAGTGTCAATTCAAAGTCGGAATAATTTTCTGCTTTGCCTATCTCTTTCTGTGTGTGATGGAAGGGAAGGTCTCTGAGATAATTGGCTTCATGGCCGAATGCCCTGATGATGACTGTTTCCACAGGAACGTCCTTATTCCTGACGATGCCATAGCTGTCCCTGAACCATCCGGCAGGATCAAAATCCTTGTCATAGGCATATTTGTCATCAGAGACTTCAAGATAAACCATACGGTCAAATGCGAGGGTGAACAACATTCCGTTTGGTTCGGGGTACTTCACAAATGCATACCAGCGCTTATTGAAGAGTTTCACAAAGTACGGCTCCAGTATCATTGCGGATTTGCTTTCTTGGGAACCGTATTTCCGATATTTCACCTTGACACAGACGCCACGCTTCATGGCCTCAATGAATTTGTGAAGATTGTCACCGTCGGACGGAATCTGCTCCAGCAGGATACGGTCATAAACTCCCTTGCTTTCGGAAAGAATACTGTTCACCGACAGTGTGGAGAGCATCCAGTTCTGGATTGAATCTTCTTCCAGAACCTCAGCATTGTAAATGTAGTAGCGGAATCCGTCTTTCTTGTCACATTCTATAATGACCCCGAACATATCCAAAATGGCATCCCGATGGCGGTTGAATGTGCTGCGGGCAATCCTTAGGCCTTCACTCATGTCCGTATCAAGCCAATAACTGTTGATCTCATCAAGAGTGAGTTTCTTATAACGGTGAATGGTATTTACCAACCATATATACTGCTGAAACAGGGCGTAAGATTTCATACGAAATTAATTAGGCAGACAAATTTAATAAATTATTCCAATCAGCCTCATTTGCCTGTTCAAAAACACGAAAATAAGTTCTGTCCCCTTTTAAAAGATTAATCCGCCAAACCTTATATATTCGCCTGTCCCCAGTGGAAGGCCCTTGTCTGAGGCGAGCGCCGGACATATCTGCAAGGCAGCGCCAGTGTTGCCCAATGGAAGAGGCCACTTGCTTGAAACAGGCATTGGCCGAGGCGGAGTACACGACATGGCACAAGGTGAAAGAAATGGTGTTGTGTATTTTTGTTGGCCCGGCAATCAGGCCGCCAACAATGCAAATTTATATGCGCAGGCATTGTACGGTCGCAAGCTTTCTGGTATTTCTGATTCCTCTTGAATCAGCGTCTGTTAATTCATCAAGCCTTGCCAAATCCATATTATCCTCAAGATCATGAAGTTTGACTCTCATTGCAAGCTGATTAGTCAGCACCCTATCAATAAAATCATCATAACTCTCGTCATCAGACAGCTTCGTGACGCATCTCATAGCTTCAACAACTTCTGATGAAAGTCCCTCTTCTTCAAGCATTTCAAAAGTCCAGTCCGTGTCCTCGACAACGTCATGAAGAACACCGGCAATCTTTTCATCTACCGTTTCACCTTTCATCATGACACGAAGCGGATGACCAATATAATCTGCACCAGCTTTATCAACCTGACCGGCATGTGCTTGAGTTGCAATTTCTATCGCTCTTTTAAGTGTTGTCATTTTACTCTTGATCCATATCATCGAAGGCCTCCCGGATGACACTATCGGTCTCCTTACGTGCCTTAAGTCTTGCCTTGAAGGCCCTTCTTGCATAATGCCTACGCAAGGCTCTTTTTCTGTTCTTTTCCATCATCTCTTTCAATTAAGTGAATAATGTGGGATTAATGGAATTCATTGATTATGACGACAGTTCTCATGTCAGCCAAATTAAGGATTAACTTCCAAAACGTTCAAGCTAAAGATGCGCAGCAGAGGATGGGAAGCCCAGCCAGGACTGTCATTTCCGGCCGGTATCCGGAAGCCATGCAGCGATGATGCCCAAAAGAGGAAGAAGAGTGCTTACGTGAAATATGAACTCCACGCTCGTACGGTCTGCAAGCCAGCCGAAAAATGCCGAAGCTATTCCCCCGAGCCCGAACATCAGGCCGAAAAACACCCCTGACACCATCCCGACCTTTTCCGGCTTCAGGTCGGTGGCATATACCAGAATAGCGGAGAAGGCAGAGGCTATGACAAGTCCTGTCACGACAGAAAATACCACAGTCAATCCGAAGTCAAGATAAGGCAATGCCAAAGCAAAAGGAGCGGCACCGAAAATAGAGAACAAAATCACATATTTGCGACCGTATCTGTCACCGAGAAAGCCTCCGGCCAGCGTCCCCACAGCCAAAGCCGCAAGAAAGGCGAACAGGCACATCTGGGATTGCTGCACACTCACACCGAATTTGTCCATGAGGAAAAAAGTGAAATAACTTGTCATGCTGGAAATGAAAAAATACTTCGAAAAAATCATTATGACAAGTATCGTCATGGCCTTCCTCACCACCGCCGGCTGATAAGGCGCAGTGACAGTCACAACTCCAGAACCGTCCTTCATCCTCTGCTCAAGAATCCTGCTGTACCATCTCCCTATTCCGGTCAGCACGGCAAATGCGGCAAAAGCAGCAACAGCAAACCAGCCAACTGCGCCTTGTCCATGAGGAATCACGACAACAGCAGCCAGCAGAGGCCCGATTGCGCTCCCGCCATTGCCTCCGACCTGGAAGATAGACTGAGCAAGACTCTTTCTGCCGCCAGAAGCCATCTGTGCCACACGGGATGATTCAGGATGAAAAACGGAAGAACCGCAGCCGATTATCCCGACAGCCAGAAGCACCAGAGCATAACTTGCTGAAAATGCAAGAGTGAGCAAGCCGGCAAGCGTAAGGCACATCCCGAATGCCAAGGAATACGGACGCGGATGCCTGTCTGCATACAGCCCCACAAAAGGCTGCAAAACAGAAGAGGTCATCTGATACACAAGCGTTATCATGCCAATCTGACCGAAAGTCAAGGCATAGTTGTCCTTCAACATCGGATAAATGGCAGGGACGACAGACTGGATCATGTCGTTGAGCAGATGCGCAAGGCTGATGGCAAACAGAACTGCAAATGCAGTATTGCCCGCTTCATGCTGTGCAGCACATCCGTCATCATATATTTTTCTTTTTTTCATTTCTATAATGTAAACACCTTTATATTTGTGTCTTTCTCAGTCGTTCACACTTTATTTTAACCTACTGCATTTCGCTCTATTACAAGAATATTGAACCTTCATGAAGGCCCCATCTCCCCAAGTATTGCATGGCCAAGAAGTTGACCTTTTATCCTACAGAAACTGTCCCCAAAGATTCCACGGCAATCTTCATCACTCCGTCGGAATGGCTTTCAAATAGTTCATAGGCCTTGCCGATACGGTCCAAGGGAAAGCGGCGGGTAATCAGCGGTAGAGTATCAATCTTGCCTCCGCTATGAGAGCCAGTATTTCGTCACCATTGCCCCATCCACACTTCCTGTCTTGAAAGTGAGATTTTTGCCGTACATCTGCGGAAAGAACTGTCGCTGCAGGCTTCTTCTGTATCACGCACAGCAATGTGCATTTCTCCGTCGGCCCGGCCCCTATTATCAAGGACTGTATCCTCAGGCTTTATGTCAGATAAACGCGCTAGAAACCAGTGGCAAGCACATCACCGGCAAACAGGGCCTGTTCATCCGTTACGCTGTCAGGAATTATACTCAACCCCTTGTCAGCATAGGGCACCAGGACATATTCCGCCTGCCCTCCGTCAATGCGGCAGCCCAAAGCCCAGCCTCCGTCAGGATCCGTGTTGACATAGCCATTGCGGCAGAAAAAGCAGTCACCGCAAAATATCTCGCCATTGACAGCAACCCTGCCTCCAGGCTTTACAGACGTGACCTGGGCACCGGTTTCTTCAACAATTCCGGCCATCTCATGCCCCAGGGTAATACCATGTACAGCACACGGAACGCTTCCGTGTTTTATGTGCAGGCCACTGGTGCAGGTGCTTCCGAGTGTCACGCGCCCAATCGCATCACGAGGTCCCTCCAAATTGGGAGGCGGTTTTTCGGTCAGGCCTAATTTCCATTGTTCAAGATATGTATAAGCAAGCATGTCTTCACATTTCAGGCCCGGCCAGACTCTCGCAGGCAGCTCCGAAACTGCGCTACGGCCAGCCAATGCGGGCACATTACATTAAACCAAGTGTCCCGGAGGAGTATCTTCAGATGACGTTTCCCCCAAAAAGACGGTGCAAAAGTACAAAAAAATAAAAGACACGGCTCAAAAGGGATATACTGTAAAAAACTTAATTTCGTATCGCCTCAAGAGGCGGTAAAAACTAAAAAACAAGATTGACCTAAATGTTGCATTTCGCACTTGAATGCGCGTAGAATCACAATGGTACGTAATATGGTATAAATTAGAACAATATGAGTATTTACAATGTCAATAAATCAAGTTCTACACGATTTGACACAAAAAATGTGTATATTTGTGCAGTACTAACAACTAACACTTATATGGGAAGAGCTGGAAACATATCAATGGGAATGATGAGAAGTTACTCATCGGCATTTTCCCGTAGAGTGTTTTCAGACATCATCAATTATGGTGATTTCTCGCATCTTAATTATCTCATCACCAGCTATTCGCCTAAAGTAAAGCAGGATGACACGTACCTCATACTGCTGAAGCAGCTTTATAAAGCGATGTGCAAAAACTACAGATGTGAGTACGTATACAAGAACGAGATCATCAACAAACTTCTTTTGAAGCAATTTGCTGGAACCCAGACAATCGCTTTTAACGAATTCCGCGTTGTAGATTCAATCGTGGATCTGGCAATGTTCAATGGAGTCAGCAAAGCTTTTGAGATCAAGACAGAATACGACTCAAAGAAGCGACTTTCACGCCAGCTTGACACTTACTCGAAATTATTCCAGGAGTGTTATCTCGTAATTCCAGAAGAACTGTTCGACCATTATACAGCTGACATCAGCGATAACATTGGAATTGTTGTCATGTATATTGAAAAAGGACAGATCAAACTCCGTACAGCAAGAGAAGCCATCAAGAACACTGTAGTGGATCCCGATATTCTGATCAGGAGCGTCAGATGCGAAGAATACAAAAACATCATCAAGGAACATTTCGGCAGTATTCCGGAGGTTTCTTGTTACGAGATGTTTGATGTATGCAAGGAACTGATGTATCAGATTCCAAGCAATGAGCTTCACAGACTATTTCTGAAAGAGATCAAAAGAAGAGCAAACAACACGAAATTGCTTCAAAAGATTCCTGCAGAGATACGACAGATGTGCTTAAGTCTCAATCTAAATCAGAGACAATCAGAAGTACTGTTAAACAAGTTAAACACCCACATAATAACACTATAGAGTTATGTATTTCCCTTATTTGAGAGGTAAGCAGTTTGAATTGCTTGCTTTAAGAGAGTTTGCCAATCAGAACGCAAATAACAATACTATTATACCTATCATAGAGCCTGTAAAGGATACATTCAACAGTCTTAGGACAGCTATTGAAGTTATGTTCACACAGGGTCTCAAGTTTGCACTTGTTCTTAATCCTAATGATGGAGACTTCAAGAAGAGTTTGAAGACTTACAACATTTTACAGGAGATACCAGGGCTCCTCGAAGAAGAGAACAGGAACAAGTGGATACCAGCATTTCTATATAATGACGAACAGCGTATCATTACTACAGTAAACGATAACTCGCTGACTAACGTAATGATTATCTTCAAAAACAGCATTGACTCTAGCAAGGAATCAATATTTAACTTTTTAAGTAACCCATCTATCAAATACATTGTCAATGGAGATGCAAACAATAGGTCAGTAGTACGCAAGTTGAACCTCCTTAGAGACAAATCAATAATTAGACTTGACAACTGTTTCAATGAGCAGCCAAGAAATGTAGATTATCTAGAAATTGATGAGGAATCTTTTTCTGAGGAGCATCTATACTATGAAAGCGACGGATACGCTGGCTTTTCAGACTACACAACCCTCCCAAAAGATTTCATTGACGGAGGTATGCTCCCATATGCAATTGCCATTCACTTGACATACAAGAGAGAGGAGGGCGAAGTTTACATTAAGCATTTTGTCTCTGACACTAATTTTGATCAATCGAATGTGCAGAAAAAGTTCTTTGAAGCAGCCAGCAAGGTAAAAACATTTTTTGAGAATAGAGACAGAACAGCAGCTATTGATGACTTGATAAAACTCGTGGATGACAACAAATACCCTGGTTTAGGAGTAATAAAGAAACTCTCTATTCGCAGCCATATAGAACTTATTAACAGCCTCTTAAATTAGTATTATGAAGATTTGTGCAAACTGCTTCAACGACATTGAGATCAAAGAGTCTGTTGAAGGCATGCCGCGTGAAAATGGCATATGCGAATGCTGTGGCGCAGAGGGTGACGTTGTAGATATTTCTGAGGTTGAGGACTTCTTTTGCGAACTTCTTAGTTTATTTGAGAAAGACGACAATGGCCGTCCGGTATCAGTAATTATCGAACAAGACTGGAATATATTTTCTTCAATTGCTAGTTCAGACAAGATATTAGGAGACATTCTCAACAGGAATAACTTTGCATACTCAATCAATGATAACGTATCTTATATACAGGATGTAAAAGAATGTCTTAATGTATGGGATGAACTTAAAAAAGAGGTTCAGACAGAAAAAAGATATTTTTCTAATGTAGGTGCTTTTGACTGGTCTGCATATATAAAGAGTAATGTTAAAATAAATAAGGGTACGGTATATTATCGATCACGTGTTATTCCCGCTGACAAAAAGGAACTTAAGCGAAAAGAGATGGGCTGTCCTCCTGCCGATAAAGCCACTGCTGGACGTGCTAATCCCATTGGTATTCCATACTTATATTTATGCGACAATATCGACACTACTTTTTATGAAATCCGTGCAGTATATCTCGACAAAGTCAGCGTAGGAAGATTCGTAATTCAACGAGACCTTGACTTAGTCGATTTCAACACTAGCACGAACTTATTTTATGCTTTCAACAGTGAGAACAATGATGACCTGATAGAATTCATAAAGCATAAGATTTTATTTAAGAAGATTAGTGCAGATCTTTCAAAACCATTAAGAAGATATGACACCGAAATTGAATATGTGCCCACTCAGCTAATATGCGAATATTGCAAGCATACTGGAGCCGATGGAATCATGTTCAAGAGTTCACTACATCAAACTGGTACCAATATCGTACTATTTAATAAAGATGACGCTAAATGCACGAAGGTATATACCAAAGAAATCACGAATGTAACAATCACCGGTAAATAATAAAATCCCGCCACTCTGAGGAATCAGGGTGGCGGGGTTCGTTAGGGGCCAGCTGGGAGGCTGGCTGTGGGGAGGATGGTTTACTCGCCGTCTACTGGTGCATCCTCGTCGAGTCTGACCAGGGTGAGCATTTCGCCGGATTTTTCGCCGGTCTTGGTGTTTACGAAGAAGTACTTCATGAAGACTTTTGGGGCGGCGGCGTTTGGGGCGCCGTGCTTGTTGTCGAAGTCTTCTTTGATGTCGTACTCTTCGCAGACTGCTTCGAGAGGCTGGGCGATCTGGACTGCCTTTCCGTAGGCACGGGTGACACCGTTGGACTGTGGAGCGGATGCCATTATGATGAGCTTGAGGTCAGCTGCGTTGTCCGGTTCTCCTTCGAGTTCGAAAGTGAACTTGGTTGGGGTGAGGGTTACGACGGCTTCAGTCGGAGCTTCGACGCCCTGGAGTGCCGGAGGGTTGGAGAGGGCTTCGCCACCGCAGAACACGATCCAGTAGTTTAGACGTGAATAGAGGTTGGCTCCAGAGATCTTTGCTGAGGTACCGAGAACGGATTTTCCAGCCTGGGTCTGAGCCAAGGCATTCCACGCCAGGACCTGTGCGTTGGTGAGGTTCTTCCAGCTCTGCGAGAGCTGCTTGAAGATTGACTTGACAGCTGCCTGTGCAGATGTTCTGACACCGCCACCGTAGCCACGGTTACGGATGTACTTGCGACCGCGGACCTTGGCTGCGGTCACTCCTTTTGCGGAGCCTGACATCTCCTCAAAAGCGATAGAAGGAATGTACTTCATAGTTTGTTGGGTTTAAATTAATGATATTGTGTTTTACGCGCGTTTTCGTAGGATTCGGATGATGATCCAGCCGATGGCAGCAAGTGCCAGGAGCGAGAGGATTGTGAGGGTTATACCGCCTGTTTTCATCTTGAAGGGCTGCCATCGGGAGAGTTCTTTTTCGACTTCTACTGTTTCATAGACGACAACGTCTTTGAAGATTATACTGTCGCTTCGTCTGAACTTCCATAGGCTTCTGCACCGGCTTTGTCTCCAGCGAGTGAGCCAGCAATCCATCTGACACGGAAGCTGCACTCTTGGCAAATTCATTCTCGAGCACTGATACAGTGTCTTTGGTAACAACTTTCTCGACGATTTGAGGAACTTCAAGATAAACAGTGTCTGTCTGATAGACAGTCTCAATGCGGGTTTCTGTTATGATCTTCTCTGACTGTGCAGCCTGGCGGGTGGTCACACAGGCTACACACAGGACAGAGATAAGAAGGAGGGTGAAGTTTTTCATAGGTTAAGTGTCTTGATTATTCATGTCGGTCTGCCTTTTTCAGCAGTTCCGCTTCAGACTTGTGGAACTTGATGTCATACGAAGCCTTGACTCCCAGGATATAACCACACAACACCAGCAACTCACTGACGTTCGAGATTGCAGAATAAGTAATCTCTCCCAGCGGTTCTATCCAGAACAGACACACCATTGC
>CAMWUW010000035.1 GCA_947177525.1 uncultured Bacteroidales bacterium
CTAGTTTTTCCGGTCTCGTGGGCTCGGTTATGTGTATAAGACACAGCTCCAGGACGAAGCCATCCGGGAATATGATGCATTCGTGGCTGTGACGAACAATTCCGAGACAAACATCCTGGCCTGCGTAGCCGCAAAGCGCCTTGGCGTGGAGAGGACAATTGCCGAAGTGGAGAATCTTGAGTACATCAGGCTGGCCGAAAGCATGGGAGTCGATGCCGTCATAAACAAGAAGCTCATCACTGCAGGAAGAATATTCAAATTCACTCTCAGCAACAAAGTCAGGTTCATAAAATACATGAGCGGAACCAATGCGGAAGTGCTTGAGTTCATAGTGGCTCCAGACACCGCCATAACAAAACAGCCTCTGAAAGACATGAATTTCCCAAAGAATGCCATCGTCGGAGGAGTGATAAGGGGGAATGAATCCTTCATAGCAGTAGGCGACACACACATCCAGGCATACGACAGAGTGGCCGTATTCGCACTTCCGGAAGCAGTAAAAGAGGTTGACAAATTCTTCAGATAATGGCAAGCTACCTACAGATAGAAAACATATCAAAATCATACGGGCCCAAGGTCCTCTTCGAACATATCGGCTTCAATATAAACGAGGGCGACAAAATTGCGCTTATAGCACCGAACGGAACAGGAAAGACATCCCTCATGCGCATACTTGCAGGAAAGGACAAGTCTGATTCAGGCGGAAAAATAATGTTCCTCAAAGACATAAGAATCGCGTTTCTTGAGCAGGAATATGACTTTGACCCGGAAAAGACAATTTTCAGCCAGATAATGTCTTCAAGTTCGGAATTCACCTCGGGCCTGGACCAGGAACACCTTTGGGAATATGAGAGGCGCGTCATGAAGTTTCTCACAAACTTCGGGCTTGCAGACCCGGAGCAGCGGATGAAAGAGCTGTCAGGAGGCGAGGTCAAGCGTGTGGCACTGACGCAGATGCTGGCATCGGAGGCTGATTTCTTCATCATGGACGAGCCTACAAACCATCTTGACATTGATGCCATAGAGTTTATGGAGAACTATCTCAAGCGCTCCAGATGTACTCTGCTGATGGTCACGCACGACAGGTATTTTCTTGACAGAGTGTGCAATACAGTCATGGAAATGGACCGGGGAGCAGTATATACATACCGCGGAGACTATCAGAACTATCTTGAGAAGCGCGAAGAAAGGATTGCGAATTTCAATGCAGAGACAGACAAGGTGCGCAATATCCTGAGACGCGAGCTTGAATGGATGAGAAGCACCCCGTGCGCAAGGACAGGAAAGGCACGCTACAGGATAAACGCCTTCTACGACCTCAAGGACAGGGCGTCACAGGCCTATAGCCAGAAACAGGTAAGCATGTCGGAGATGAAAGGGGCGGCAAGGCTTGGAACAAAAATAATCAACTGCCGTGACCTGAGCTTTTTCTATGGGGACAAATGCTATCTTGACAGATTCACCTATAATTTCCAGAGATATGAGAAAGTCGGTATTGTAGGAGGAAACGGAGCAGGAAAGTCAACATTCCTGAACATACTCACAAAAAATTATTCTGATGACATGGTGTGCACGAATCCGGCAGAATACTCAAAAGACTCCGGAGCCGGCCTCATGACAGGAATCATCGAGAGAGGAGAATCTCTGAAGATAGGCTACTACAGGCAGAGCGGAATGACTTTCAATCCGGAGGACACAGTCCTGGACATAGTGAACGACACCGCACTTCTCAACAGGTTCCTGTTTCCGCATGACATGCTCAACAATAAAGTAGAAAAGCTCAGCGGAGGGGAAAGACGCCGCCTGTATCTGCTCACCATACTGATGCAGCAGCCGAATCTCCTCATTCTGGACGAGCCTACCAATGACCTGGACATCGTGACCCTGAACATACTTGAAGAATACCTGAAGGAGTTTGCCGGTTCCCTCATCATAGTGTCACATGACAGGCATTTCCTTGACAAGCTCGTTGACCACCTGTTCATCTTCTGCGGTGACGGGAACGTGAAAGACTTTGTCGGGAGCTACAGCGAATACCGGGAGTTCATAAAGGAATATCAGGAGCAGCAGCGCATTGCCGCCAAATCTGCGGGCCAGAACACAAAAGAGAAAAAACCAGGCCGTACAGAAGCGGATGCCGTGGCCGCCCCGAAAAAGAAGAAGCTGACATGGAAAGAAGAAAGAGAAGTCGAACAGCTTGAGAAAGACCTGGAGACACTTTCGGCAGAAAAAGAGGAGCTGGAAGCCATGCTCGGCAGCGGCACTCTTCCTTTTGACAGGCTGCAGGAAATTTCCTCAAGGATAGGTGAGATAATGGCCGATACAGACGAAAAAGAGTTCCGTCTTCTGGAACTCTATGAAAAGATGTAGCCGGCTACCGCCTCATTCTTGCCCACGGTATAACACCTGCAGGGGGCTGCTCATTGCACAGCAGCTCCTTCATTTTATCCATATACGGCGCGACATGCGAATAGAACATGGACAGGCCCTCACAAAGCACATTCAGGCCGGTTTCCCCTGCCTCAGTCCTGTTGAAGCGGTGCTTCGGACATTCCCCGTGGCAGGCAAAGTACCATTTGCATACGCTGCATTTTTTCGGAAGCGAATTGCGCTTGGATATGCCGAACTCAAACTGCCTCTGCGAGGTCATCATCTCGCGCAAGGAGTCTCCGCTGACATTCCCGAGACAATATTCAGGATAAACAAAATGATCACACGGATAAAGGTCGCCATTGTGCTCGATGACAGAGTTTCCTCCGCAAGTCTCGGCAAACACGCAGATGCCAGGCGGAAGTCCGCACCAGCATGCAAGCGCAGCATCAAAGTGGCCGACAAAATACCGGCCCACATCATTGCGTACCCAATGGTCGAATATCTGGCAAAGATATTTTCCGTAAGCAATGGCATTGACCGACCATGGTGCAATGCAGGCATCCTTCTCAGAAGGCGATACAATGTGCGGACGTGCCTTTTTGTCCGGCCTGCCTGAAGGTCCGGCGGGATATACGACATGCTCTACGACAGGCATGAACTGCATATAGTGCGAACCGACAGATTTCAGGAAATTATACACTTCAAGGCCGCGTCCCTCCCCGGCACGGCTTATAGTTGTCATCGTATTGTACTGGACACCGTGCCTGTAGAGAATTTCCAGGCCCTTCATGACTTTGTCAAAAGTAGGGGCGCCTCCCTTGTCTTTCCTGAACCTGTCATGTATGTCCTTCGGCCCGTCTACCGATATGCCCACAAGAAAGCCGTTGTTTCTGAAGAAATCCGCCCACTCGTAAGTCATCAGCGTTCCGTTGGTCTGAATCGTATTGTGTATGTTTTTGTTTCCGGCATATTTCAGTTCCAGTTCCACAGCCTTGCGGTAGAAATCAAGCCCCATCACCATCGGCTCGCCGCCATGCCAGTTGAATGTGACGTCTTTCACATCATTGGCCTCTATATATTTGCGTATATAGTCCTCCAGCATGCCAAGGCTCATCCGCGGCTCCCGGCCTCCATATATATCAGCCTTGTCAAGATAGTAGCAGTAGCTGCAGTCCAGGTTGCACAATGAGCCGGCCGGCTTTATCATAATGTTGAACGCCGCCGGGCCCGAAAGCCTGGCAGCGTCCTCAAGAGTATATAAATTTCCGAAACCTCCCATAAAACTATCTTGATTCTGCTGGAAGCGGACGGGCAAAGCCCCTTGTCTGCTCAAGAACCCTGTCCGGATAATTTGATATAATGGCCTCAACCTTAAGGTCAATCATTCTTGCAATGTCCTCAGGCTTGTCTACAGTCCACGGAACAAGTCTGATTCCTTTTTCGCGGCACTTGGCCACCAGTTCAGCGTCAACCAAAGAATAATGCGGGCTGAGCCACTGAGGAGTGAATTTGAGCTTTGACATATATCCGTCGAAATCACCCGCCTTTGCATCCACGAGATACGACAGCACAAGCTCCGGATATTTCTCATGCATGAAATTGAGCGCCCTTACGTCAAAGCACTGTACAACAAGACGGTCATCAAGATGCTTGGAAAGGAGAAGCTTTACACATTTATCCACAAACTCATTGTATACAGGCCACAGTGTACCTTCCCCCTTTCCGGCCTTTGACTTGATTTCGATATTGTATCTTACAGGTGAATAGCCTTTTTCCTTTGTATATGCCTCAACAAAATCAATCAGGTCATTGGCAAGAGGCTTAACTGCAGGGAAGCATGCCTTTCCTGGCCACACTTCGCTTTCACGGCTTCCCACGTCATACCTGGCGACTTCATTATACGGCATCGTATAAATGTACTCCTTCGGATCAGACTTCTGCACATGCGTACCGTCCGGACGCACTGCATATCTCGGATGGAAATATGCGTCATGCGAAACCACCACAAGCCCGTCCTTGCTGACCTGCAGGTCGAGTTCCAATGTATTCACGCCCATATCAAGAGCATTCTTCATTGCCTCAATCGTGTTTTCCGGCATAAGGCCGGCACCGCCGCGATGAGCCTGTACATCGACATAGTCAGACATGTCTATCGTATATACCCAGCTTTTCCCGAGTCCGTTCTTCACGGATACAGTCACATTCTTGGCATACTGTCCCGGTTCAGCCGCGAAATAATGGTCATTCTGGCGCGGGAATTTGTAGCGTGGAGTCTTTTTGCCGCGGTCTGCATACACGGCATTGATTTCCTTGATATAGAGAGGAGAATAATCAGTCACCTGCTCCATTTTCCCCATAGGCTTTCCGTCCTCAAACCATTCAACCTTCCATGAAGGATCGTAGTCCCATACATTTGCTATGATGCTGTTCGGATGTCCCGGAGCCTGTCCCATTTTGAATATCTCAACCTGGAAATCCTTGTCATGCCCTACTGACTTATAGTACGACCTGAGACGTCCGTCCCTCATGCTGAGTATCTTATATCCTCCCGGAGTGCCGTCATTGCAGTGGTCCGTCACCCACCATGAGCCGCAGATTGCAGCAATGTTGTGCTCAGACACATTCCTTTCATACTCCAGGTAATTGTTGATATGCGTGTGCCCGGAAAGGAAGGTAACCTTATGTCCGCGCACCATGTCAAGCAGTTCGTTGGCATTCTTTATCCTTGCGTTGCGGAACCAGCGGTACAGCGGAGAATGCTGGGCAATATAAATCCCGGCGTCAGAAGGCAGCTGTCTTACAAGCCCCTTCACATATTCAAGCACATGGTCCGCATAGCCTTCCTCATATTTTTTCTGAGTGTCATATATTATGTTGTCAAGTACAATGACCACGTCACTTCCGAGGAAGAAAGCATAGTTCTCAGGTCCCATATTCTTTCTGTACACCGCGGTCGTAGCAATGTCACCGCAGACATCCTTTTCATGGTCATGGTTGCCCACGACAGGATAGAAAGGCACACCGGTGCGCAGAATTTCTTTCTTGAACAATTCATGGTAAGGAAGTGAATCCCAGCAGATGTCCCCGAGTACAAGCCCGACTGTCACCGCTTCCTGCGACAGTTCCGAAGCTGCAGCGACAAGGTCTTCCATAGGCTTGCCGGAAAATTTTGCAAAATGGCGCTCATTCTGCGTCTGCGGATCAGCAATCGCTATGATTGAATAGTCTGCTCCTGCCTTTGTCTTCTGAAGGTCAAAAACGAATTTGCTGCATCCCTCCGCCTCACGGTAAAAGGCCGGTACGCCTGAAGACCAGTCAGCCACATAACCTGCAGGAGTTACAATGTAGACGAACTCTGCATTGTCCCTGATTTCAAAGGAGAATTTGCCGTTCTTTTTTGTCTTCGTGAAATTTGCGCCGTCAGTGACTATTACTCCTGAGAGTTTTTCATCTCCGCAGATGACGGATCCGGAGACCTTTCTGGCCTCCATTGAACTGCATACAGCCACACAGGCCAGCAGTACAGCAAAAATTCTTTTCATCTTAGTATAATAATTAATGTGTATGTCATACTTTTTCATTTCCGACGGAATGTCCGTCTGTCTGATTCTCAAAGAAAGAACATCTCTGACGGATATTGGCGGGGCAGGCACCGTAGAGCTATGTCCCCTTTTCCGACCCCGAGTTCATCCAAAGCCTCACGGGAGCACCTGTAGGCCAGTTCCTGGGTATTGTTGTTCTCACTGAGGTGGCAAAGGAAGATGTTCTTCAGCGAAGGATGCCAGAAACGCTTTATGGCAGAGGCACACTCATCGTTGCTCAGGTGTCCGCATCCCTGCACAATCCTCATTTTCAGTTCATAAGTATATCTTCCCCCCATCAGCATATCCATGTCATAGTTGGACTCGATGACTACAGTATCCGCCATCGAGGCAAACTCCACGGCCTCATCTGTAACACGTCCTACATCGGTCATTATCAAGAACCTGTGTCCATCCAGCATAATTGCATACCCTACCGTCTGCGTGGCATCGTGGGGCACTGTGAAATAGCGCACGGACATGCCGGCGACATCGTTCCACTCGCCCTCCGCAAGGACTTTCCTGCAGGCTCCGATGGCAGAGGCTGTGAAAGTGTGCCGTGCAAGAGCATGGTGTATGGCTTCTGCTGTATAGACAGGCTTGCACAGCCGCTTGCAGAATGAGCCGAGGTGCCTTATATGGTCGAGATGATCATGTGTTACAAGTACGGCGGAAAAGGCATTGTTGTCAAGACCATGCTCCGCCAGCACCTTTTTGAGGCGTCTGAGACTGACGCCTGCATCTATGAGTATGCCGGAATTTCCGGTACCGAGATAATAGCAGTTTCCGCAGCTTCCGCTTGAAAGACTCATGAATTTCACCATCAGCACTTTTCCTCCACTTTTTTATTCATTTCCACTTTCGCAATATTTCTTTATGACACCATAGGCCTCAGATATGCCCAGCTCACCTGCACGCGAAAGGTCTATACAACCTTTCTCCTTGTCTTTCAGATAGATAAGAACAAGTCCCCTATTAAAATAGGCATCGCCAAGATTCGGATAAAGGGAAATGGCCCTGGTATAATTTTCAATAGAATTGACATGCTCGGAAGAAAGGCAGTACAAATTGCCGAGATTATAATACAGATAAGGAAGGTCCGGAACAATCTCAGCAGCCTCCTTCATGTCCATGATTGCATCGGTATAATCATACAGACGTGTCACCTGTTCTTTGACGCGGGCCCTCGTATTGCCGGTGTCATCCATAGAAAGTATCTGCACATTGCTCTCTATAGATGAAATGAAATCAATCATCTCAGCCCTCAGCACTCCCCTGTTCATCTTGTAGAATGATTCATACAGACGTGCCGTTCCTTTTTCTGCCTCAGCTCCGGCAATTGCCTTGCCGTAACTGTCCAAAGCAGAATTGAACTGTTTGGCCGCATAATCATGAAGAGCACGCAGGAACATCCTCTCGGCCTGAGGTCCGGCTTCCACAGCAGCTGCCCCGGCCCTGGCAAGAGCCTTGGAATCAATCGGCACTTCCTCATTGCGCAGCCCCACTCCGACAGGAAGTCCGGCGGTGAACTGCGACACAAGAGGATTCTCATAGGCCATGGAAAGGGCGTAATTGACCTCTTCTTTCTTGCCTGTCAGCACAAATTTGTACATGGGACGCAGCCTTATGTCAATGTCCCTGTGCTGCAGAAGCTCATCATTGAAATCACTCTTTGCAAACTCTGCATCAAGCGCAATAAGAGAACTGTATTTACGCGTAGTGTCGGCAAAAGAGCCGGCATCCGACATATTCTTCTCCCTGTATTCACGTACCTTCTGCCTGGCCACGTCATAGTCCGCCTTGGACGACTTCATGTCTCCGAGCAGACTCTTTACATAAGAGCGGTTCATATATGCTTTGGCAAAGTCAGGATAAAGCTCTATGGCGCGGTCATAATCCTCAAGGGCATTCTCATAAAGTCCCAGTTCGATGAAGACTGAGGCACGGTTGAAATATACCAGCACATTGTCAGGATTTATGTTGAGCACCCTGTCCAAATCGTAAAGAGCCTCCTCGTATGCTCCGAGGCTTGCATTTATAAGTCCCCTGTTATATAGGGTAAGGGCATTTCCCGGCTCATGCTCCAGTACCTTGTTCAGGTCATCCATTGCCTTGCGGTAGTCTTCCTGCTCATAGAACATCAAAGCCCTGTTGAAATAGGCAAAGGTGTTTGAAGTGTCAAGCTCTATGGCCTTGTCCATATCTGATATGGCGGCTGAATAATCTTTCTGAGAGGCATACAGACGCCCCCTGCGGACATAGCCTTCGGGATCAAAGCGGTCAAGCCTGATGGCCTTGTTATAGTCTGCCATGGCCTTGAGGGTGTCACCGAGAAAAAGATAGCTGGCTCCGCGGTTGAGATAGGCAGAAGGGTCCTTAGGCTCTTTCCTTATATATCTGTCAAAATCAGTTACCGCCTTGTCGAACTGCTGTGAGAGGAAATATGTCACTCCGCGGCTGAAATAAAGCCCTGTATAGCCGGGGCGCAGTTCTATTGCCCTTTCGAGGTCGGCGATGGCCGCCTCATAGTTCCCGAAGCGGCTTTCAGTGATGCCGCGGTAATGGAAGCCCGAAGTAAACACCGGATTCTGCCGCACGGAACGGTCAAAGTCACGTTTTGCACCGCGCAGGTCACCGAGATTGTATTTAGCTATCCCTCTGAAGAAAAAAGTCCAGTAGTCAGAAGTGTCAAGCTGCGACAGGACATTGAAATTTTCAATGGCAAGGGCATATTTGCCGTCGGCAAGAGCCTGGCGCCCGCGCATGAAGAACACGTCCTTGTCGTATTGAGCATAAAGTCCCTGCGTCCCTGCCGCAAGCAGAAACACTGTCACGAGAAACTTCCACACTTTATGCATATCGAAAATATTTTTCCTGTTGTTGCTTATTTTTCCTAATTTTGGCGCCCCGATGTCAACAGACGACAGAAGCCAAGCTACAAATATAATCATTTATTGTGCGCATGCCGACAAAAAAGACCAAATTTTATTTAACAGCCCTTGCAATCTGCCTGTACATGGCGGCCGCGGCAGGCCAGGTCCATGCACAGAATGCCATGAGCGCAATCCACGAACCGGCCAAAAAGACAGTGAGCGCGGAAAGGCTGCTGGCACAGGTAGGCTTCCTTTGCGACAGCATGTGCCAGGGAAGGGCTACAGGCACACGTGGCAATACTGAGGCGGCATTCTGGATACAGAGACATTTCAGGCAGGCGGGTCTCATGAAATTCGGCGAGAGCTACGCACACAGGATATACGCAGGCAACGGCATTCTCGGACGCAACATAATCGGTATGCTGCCGGGCTCGGAACATTTCGGACGCGACCGCTACGTCATAGTCGGGGCGCATTTCGACCACCTCGGAATCCTGAACGGGTCACTTTATCCGGGAGCCGACGCAAATGCATCAGGAACCGTGGCCTTAGTCAATCTCGCTCACATGCTTGCCGCCACAAGAAAAATAGGAAAGTCACATGGCAGCAATGTCATTTTCGTGGCTTTTGACGGCAAAGAGTGCGACATGGCAGGTTCAAAGGCACTGTGGCGGATGATTGAAAACGGTGAGCTCCGGAATCCGCAGACGGGAGCAGTCATAACAAAGAGACAGATTGAGCTCATGGTCAACATCGACCAGATAGGGAGCACCCTGTCGCCCGTCAGCAGCGGAAGAAACGACTACATCATCATGCTCGGGACACACTCCCTCAAGCCGATAAAGCGGGAGCTGCTTGCGGCATGCAACAGAATGTTCGCCATAGACCTTGACATCAGCCTCACATATTACGGCAGCGAAAATTTCACAAAAATGTTCTACAGGCTGTCTGACCAGAGGATATTTGTCGACAACGGCATTCCTGCCGTACTCTTCACGTCCGGAATAACGATGAACACAAACAAGACACGCGACCTTCCTTCATCGATAGACGCCGAGATAATGCAAAAAAGGATATTTCTCATGTACCATTGGATTGAAAAAATGCTCTGACAATGAAACGGATAGCCTTCATACATGACAAGTACCCTGCCGGCGGTGCTGAAAGAATTACACGCGACATCGCGCAATACCTGAGCGGATTCGGCGGAGACTACATGACGTATGCATACATCACGGAACTCGACCGGTCCCTTCTGACGGACGAGGACACGAAAGCACTCAATTTCAGAATCATAGACAAAGACAGGACAGACGAAATCATACGCTTCATCAAGGAAGACAAGATAGACATTCTTACAGAAGTGACATGGCGCCTGCACGGAATAATGGAAATAAAGGAGAAGACAGGCTGCAAAGTCGTATTCGCATGCCACGAGGAGCCGTTCTGGCACAGGCACCTTCTGTCCCGCAGTGAACCAGGAAACTTCTTCAAGAAAATATTGTACAGAAGCATGAGTCCGTCACGCAAAGAAGCCGCTGCACGGAAGAAATCGGTGAAATGGACAAGGAAGGACTATCTGACCTGTGACGCCTTCAGAGTACTGTGCGATGAATACGGGGACATAATCCGCAGGGAATTCGGAATTCCGGCAGGCAATGTAGAGAAGGACCGAATTGTGACAATCGAAAATCCTGAATACACAGTCAGTGACATCAACTATGATAAGGAAAAGATATTCCTTTTCAGCGGACGCCTGGAGAACTTTTCAAAACGGGTTGACAGGCTGCTCAGGATATGGAGAAAAGTCCAGGACAGGCTGCCGGAGTGGAGGCTGCTGATAGCCGGAGACGGACGGGATGCAGATGAGCTTAAGGCGCTGGCGGAAGAACTTGGGCTGCAGAGGGCGGAATTCATAGGAATGCAGAAAGACATGAAGCCGCTGTACCGCAAAGCCTCGGCGGTTCTCCTTACGTCACAGACCGAAGGATGGCCGCTATGCCTTACCGAAGCCCAGGCTCACGGGTGCATTGCAGTGGCTTTCGGATGCACTGCCGGCGTAAGGGAGATTTTGTCACCCGACGGGGAATGCGGAATCACTGTCCCTCCTTTCGATGAAGACAGATATGCGGAGGCACTAATCGGAATTGCGGGAATGGAACCGGAAAGGGCAATGGCCATGCGCAAGGCATCCGTTGCCAAGAGGGCCCTATATTCACCCGAAATCATTTCCGAGAAATGGAAAAAACTCTTTGACTCCCTCGCATAATGAATGAAAAGTGCTATCTTTGAAGTTTGATTTTGCGTTTAATTTAAACATTTCTGCATGAAAGAATTCTGGCAAGTGCTAAAGCGTTTCGCTTTTCCATACAAAAAATATCTGGGATGGGCTGTAGTCCTCAACTTGTTCTCAGCCGTATTCAACATATTCTCATTCACCCTGATAATACCGATTCTGAACATTCTTTTCGGAGCAGACACTACTGTATATGAGTTCATTCCATGGGAAAACATGGAGGACATGGGAGGTTTCAAGGACATTGCCATAAACAATCTCTACTGGTATGCCATACAGATAATGAACAAATTCGGAGGTTCTTCCACCCTGCTGATACTCGGAGGCTTTCTTGGCATAATGACATTCATCAAGACAGCCTGCTATTTCGGTTCTTCTGCAGTCATGGTCCCTCTGCGTACAGGAATAGTAAAGGACATCAGGACACAGGTGTACAACAAGGTCCTGGCTCTTCCGATGGGATTTTTCTCGCAGGAGCGCAAAGGAGACATAATAGCAAGAATGAGCGGTGACGTGGCCGAAATAGAATATTCCATCACAAGCTCGCTCGACATGCTCATCAAGAATCCGATTCTTATAATATGCTACTTCGCCACCCTTGTCTTTCTGAGCTGGGAGCTGACCCTGTTCACTCTTTTCGTCGTTCCGGCGATGGTATGGGGCATGAGCCTGATAAGCAAGAGGCTCAAAAGCCAGTCCCTTGAGGCCCAGGAGAAATGGAGCGACATGATGTCACAGCTCGAGGAGACTCTCGGCGGCCTGCGCATAATAAAAGCCTTCATAGCCGAGGACAAGATGAAAGACCGCTTTGAGGGGATATGCGAGGATTTCAGGACTTCATCCAACAGAGTCATCATAAGGCAGGCCTCGGCACACCCTGTCAGCGAATTCCTCGGCACAGTCATGATCATGATTGTACTGTGGTTCGGCGGCACGCTTATTTTGAGCGACAAGTCCCCGATAGACGCTCCGACTTTCATTCTTTATCTTGTAATGCTGTACAGCATCCTCAATCCGCTGAAAGAGTTTGCGAGGGCCGGATACAACATCCCCAAAGGACTTGCTTCCATAGAAAGGGTCGACAAGATAATGAAGGCCGAAAACAACATCAAGGAAGCGGCATGTCCTGAACATATAAGCCATTTCGAAGACTCTATCCGCTTCTGTGGCGTATGCTTCAGCTATGACAACGGAAAAGAAGTGCTTACTGACATAAATCTGACAGTCAAAAAAGGGACAACAGTTGCCCTCGTGGGTCAGTCAGGCTCAGGAAAATCTACTCTCGTAGACCTTCTCCCGCGCTATCACGACGTAAGCAAAGGGTCAATATCCATAGACGGCACAGACATAAGAAACATCGGGATCAGGGATCTCAGGCAGCTTATAGGAAACGTCAACCAGGAAGCCATTCTGTTCAATGACACCATTTTCAACAACATAGCCTTCGGGGTGGAAGGAGCAGATATGGAGCAGGTGGTGGCTGCGGCAAAGATAGCCAATGCCCATGACTTCATCATGGAAAAGAAAGACGGATATTTCACAAGAATCGGTGACAGGGGCAACATGCTTTCCGGAGGCCAAAGGCAGAGGATAAGCATAGCAAGGGCCATACTGAAAAATCCGGAGATACTGATTCTTGACGAGGCGACGTCCGCACTGGACACTGAGTCCGAGAAGCTCGTGCAGGAAGCCCTCGACAGGCTGACAGACTCAAGGACCACCATTGCAATCGCCCACAGGCTGTCCACAATCAAGAATGCCGATGAAATATGCGTTCTGCATGAAGGAAAGATAGTTGAGCGTGGAAGGCACTCCGAGCTGCTTGCCATTGACGGCTATTATAAAAAACTCAACGACATGCAGGCACTCTAAACCTGAAAAAATTGTTTATATGGAAATCCAGGGACCTAAAATGCTTAATCTTCCCAAATTCCCGGATGTACGTGGTAATCTTTCCGTAATAGAGGAATTCAGGCAGACTCCCTTCAAGATAGAAAGGGCATATTGGATTTATGATGTGCCGGGAGGCGAAAAGCGCGGCGGGCATGCATACCGGAAGAATGAAGAAATCGTTGTTGCCATGTCCGGAAGTTTTGATGTTGTGCTTGACAACGGCAAGGAACGCGTCACTTTCAGCCTGAACCGCTCATACTACGGGCTTTACATTCCGAAAGGCTGGTGGCGCGAGATGGAAAATTTTTCGACAAATTCCGTTGCGCTTATAATGGCATCCGAAAAATATGACCCGGAAGACTACATAAGGGATTATTCACAGTTCAAGAACGGAATCCTATGAAAGAGAGCAAGGTATTCGACTGCACAATGATCGAGTTCGACAAGCACAGTCACGTGAAGGGCAACATTTCAGTGATAGAAAACGGGAAGACAGTCCCGTTTGACATAAGGCGTGCCTACTGGCTCTATGACATTCCGGGAGGGAAAAGCCGCGGCGGGCATGCGCACAAGGATCTCAGGCAGCTGATTGTAGCCGTAAGCGGAAGTTTCACGGTCACATTGGATGACGGCAACGTAAAAAGGACCTTCCTTCTGAACAGGCCGTACCAGGGACTTCTGGTCGTTCCGGGAATCTGGAGGACGCTCGATGACTTTTCTTCCGGCTCAGTATGTCTCGTCCTGGCCTCGCATCCGTACTCGGAAGACGACTACATCAGGAATTATGAAGATTTCATAGAATACAAGAAATGAGCGGCATAATACACAGGCTCTCCGACGTAATGTCCAAAGATATCGGGGAAGACACCAATATATGGCAATTCTGCGTAGTCATGCCAGGTGCAAAAATAGGCAGGAACTGCAATATATGCGCAAATGTGGTCATTGAAAACGATGTCGCCATAGGTGACAATGTTACAGTGAAGTCCGGAGTGCAGATATGGGACGGAGTCACTATTGAGGACAATGTATTCATAGGGCCGAATGTAACCTTTACCAACGACCTGGCCCCACGTTCGAAACGCTATCCGGAAAGCTTCGCAAGGACGATTGTCAGAAAAGGCGCATCAATAGGGGCAAACACGACGGTTGTGGCCGGCAATACAATAGGAAGCCATGCCATGATAGGTGCAGGAAGCGTAGTCACACGCGACATACCGGCCAATACCCTATGGTACGGGAATCCGGCAAGGATGCGCGGCTATGTCACGGATGAGGGCACGGTGCTGGATATGGAAAAGAAGGACAAGAACGGCAAAAAACATATTATAGATTAATATATTATGGTCAAATTTCTTGATTTGAAGAAAGTTACGGCAAAATATGCCGATGAGATACACGAGGCTGTGCTCAGGACAGTGGACTCAGGATGGTATCTGCAGGGAGAAGAGAATGCATGCTTTGAAAAGAACTATGCAAAGTATATAGGTTCAGAATATTGCATCGGCTGTGCAAACGGCCTTGATTCATTGATATGGATATTCAGGGCCTATATCGAAATGGGTGTCATGCAGCCGGGAGACGAGGTCATTGTGCCGGCCAACACCTATATCGCCTCAATACTGGCAATCACCGAAAACGGTCTGAAGCCTGTGCTGGTTGAGCCTGACATGAAAACTCTCCAGATAGACGACCGTCTTATCGAAGAAGCTGTCACGGAACGTACCAGGGCAATCCTTATTGTACATCTGTACGGAAGATGTGCATATACCGAAAAAATCGGGGAAATATGCAGGAGGCACTCGCTGAAACTTGTTGAAGACAATGCACAGGCACATGGCTGTCTTTACAAAGGCCGCAGGACAGGCTCAATCGGCGATGCAGCCGGCCACAGTTTCTATCCGGGCAAGAATCTCGGTGCATTCGGAGATGCCGGGGCGGTGACAACTGATGACAAAGAACTTGCGGAGACAGTCAGGGCACTTGCAAACTACGGTTCGTCAAAAAAATATGTATTCAAGTACACAGGGCGGAACAGCCGTCTGGACGAGATACAGGCAGCAATCCTGAATGTCAAGCTGAGCCATCTGGACGAAGACATAAACATCAGGAAAGATATAGCCGGGAAATATATCCGTGAGATTGACAATCCGCATGTCATTCTGCCGGAAGTGACGGACCGCGACGGCTTCGTGTTCCATCTTTTCCCTGTACTGTGTGAATACAGGGATGCACTTCAGGCACATCTTGCGGACAACGGCATACAGACAGTGATACACTACCCCATTCCTCCGCACAAGCAGGAGTGCTACAAGGAATGGAACAGCCTGCATCTTCCTGTCACTGAAATGATTCATGACAGGGAGCTGAGTCTTCCGATAAGCCCGGTCATGACAGAAGAGGAGACGGACGAGGTAATCAGGGCTGTCAACAGTTTCCGCCCATAGCAAAACCAGGCCGATATGCATACAAGTGTCATCATACCATGCTATAATGCAGAAAAATATATAAAGGAATGCGTCCTGTCCGTAACCGGGCAGGAATTTTCTGATTTTGAGCTGATATGTGTAGACGACGCGAGCACTGACAGCACGCCTGAAATTCTTGCCGGACTTGCCGCCGGAGACAGCAGGATATCAGTCATAAGAAAAGAATGCAACTCCGGTTCCGCACGTCCCACCATAGATGAAGGGCTGAAGGCAGCTTCGGGCGAATTTGTCTGCATAATCGGGAACGATGACATCATTGCCCCTGATTTCCTCAGGAAACTCGCAGACAGGCAGAAGGAAACAGGTGCGGACATGACACTTGGCAGAATGTGCATGTTTTATGATGACGCTCCGGACATGCCGGCACCTGCAGTTCCGGAGGAAGGCTTTGACTTCAGTGCGGTTCCGGACGGAAAACAGGCAGTGATGATGACTGTCGGGGGCTGGAGAATAGGTGCAAACGGTGCACTGGTCAGAAGAAGCCTGATATTGTCGCAGCGCTCACGCACCCCTGTGCTTAACCACATGAATGCAGATGAGTTTGACACAAGGGAGCTTCTGCTCATGTCAGGACGCGTTGCGTTCACAGATGCAGCATACCGCTACCGCTCACACAGCGGCTCAATCACCAAGATAAGCTCACGCCGCCACGAGGCTCTCATAACAGACAGTATGATTGCCGCACTGTTCAGGGAACATTTCGGAAGATATTCACGCGAGACAAGGCTTGTCACAGGAGAGAATGTGATGAATATACGTTCGGTATGGAAGCAGGAGGAGAATCACAATGCCAGTGTCCTGAAAGTGATTTCAGACTGCGAGTCCGCCCTGAGTCCGCTTGACATCATGCTGTGCAAGGCACCGTTCGGGGTCAGACTGTCCCACATCATAAATCTGAGGAGGAAACTATGGAAGAAAACACGGTAATTTCTGTTGTGGTCCTGACATACAACTCTGCGGAGACCGTAGAGGAGACATTGGAAAGCATATTCAGACAGACCTACACAGGTCCGCTGGAACTCATAATAACTGATGACTGCTCTTCTGACAGCACTGTAGCGATATGTTCAGAGTGGGCGGAAAGCCACAGAAGCAGGTTCTGCCGCATAAAGATAATCTGCAGCCGGACAAATACCGGAGTGTCGGCCAACATCAACCGGGGATGCCGCAAGGCTGCCGGAGAATGGGTCAAGCCGATTGCTGCTGACGACATTCTGGCAGAAGACTGTCTCAGCACAATGAAACGCGAGGCAGACAGCAAAGGTTCCGAATTCCTGTCATCGGCCATAAGGGTGTTCGGGTGCAGCGAAGAGCTTAGGTCCCCTGACAGCCTGCCTGTATGGAACCCGGCCGGAGACATTACGGAGATGGACCTGGCATGGGCGGACAGCAATTTTGACTTCTGGGTGCCGGCCCCGAGCTTTTTCATATCCAGGCGGCTGCTTGAAAATGTCGGATATTATCCCGAAATAATCCGCAACATAGAAGATGCACCCATGCTCAGGAAAGTCCTTGGGAGAGGCTACCGTATACACAGCACACCGGAGCCTACGGTATTCTACAGATACGGCATGCATCAGCAGCTGAGCACTTCAGTAAACATGCTTGACCATAGGGATATGTATCTGCGCCTTCACCGCACATATCTGTACCCGTTCCTCCCGATACACAGGAAAATCATGTCAGACCTGCGCTTCCTGTCCAAAAGGATGCGCATTTTATATACCCGTCTTATCGGGAAAAAATGTAATTTTGCAGAATTCAATATGAGCAAAGCATGAGACTTGACATTAAACGTATTTCACGTATACTCTTCTTCATATACATAGCGGCAGTTGGCGCGCTGTGCCTTATAAGGACAGATTCGCTTCCTGAACTGCCCGCGTCATGGCTTGGGATTCCGGCCGACAAGATTGCACATTTCTGCATGTTCATTCCGTTTCCCGTACTGTCATGCATGTCCATAATCGGCAGAAGGACCGGTATATGGCTGTCAGTAGCTGTCATTATTGTGCTTGCCGCCATGGGAAGCGCCTTCGCCTACGGTACGGAGCTTCTGCAGGGACAGACAGGATACAGGTCATACGACATTGCAGATTTTTATGCAGATCTTGCCGGACTTGCAGCAGGCGCCGTAATATCAGTTGTCTATATAATCATATCCCGCCGCAAATGAAAAAAATAGCAGTAATCCTGTTCCTTATGGCGGCACTGTGCTTCAGGGGCCATTCGCAAAGCGCAATTGTGAGAGATTTCCGCCCGGCATGCGACTCTCTGAATTCCATGCTGAACGAGCGTGCCGGCATTCAGGGAAAACTGAGGCTGAAGGCTGTGATGAAACGAGGGAAGGTCCTTGACTTCTACTTTACTGAATCATTGTCAGACCATCCGTTGAGAAAAGGGGATGCGGCATGGTTCCGAAAGAAGCTCAGGGAACTGTTTCCAGACAAATGGAAAGGATATTCTGTCGGAAGCATCTGCACGAAACAGATTCCTTTAGAAAGGCTTGAGACACATGGGCTCGGTTTCAGCGGAACTCCGGCATCGCCGCTGTCGAAGTCCGGAAGCCGCCATCCGGTTCCTGTAAGGGAGCTTGGGGGCATGGAGCACGAAAAAGGACTGAGCGGAAACACTATAGCCGTATGGAACAGCCACGGAATGTATTTCGACTGTTCTGAAGGACGGTGGCAATGGCAGAGGCCATGTCTGTTCTCGACCGTGGAGGATCTTTATACCTCAGGATATGTGCTTTCGTTCCTTGTGCCCATGCTTGAGAATGCCGGGGCCTATGTGATGATGCCGAGGGAAAGGGACCTGCAGACCAACGAGGTGGTTGCGGACAATGACCCATGCTACGGAGGACGCGGAACGGCAGTCTACAGCGAGACAGGCACATGGAGCAGCGCAGGGACCGGATTTGCAGATGTGTCACAGACATACGGCGGCCATGACAATCCTTTTGCCGCAGGCACGGCACGCAAGGCCCAGTGCATGGCAGCGGATGCAAAAGGCACGGCCGCAAGGGCTGAATGGCGTCCCGAAATACCGGAAAGAGGAGAGTATGCAGTCTACGTTTCATACAAGACTTTGCCGGAAAGCACAGATGCAGCACATTATACGGTCTCACACCTTGGAGGGAAAAGCGAATTTGCAGTAAATCAGAAGATTGGAGGCGGGACTTGGATCTACCTCGGAACTTTTGAGTTCGAGAAAGGCAGCCAAGGATATGTGAGCCTGAGCAGCAGGATGCCGGAGGGGCACGGTACGGCCAAAGGAAAGGTTGTCACCGCTGATGCAGTGAGATTCGGCGGAGGCAAAGGAAATATTGCACGCGGAACGGCAGACTCCCCTGCCGTGACTTCCGGCATGCCGAGATTTGCAGAAGGTGCAAGATATTTCCTGCAATGGTCGGGAGCAGACAAGTCGATATACAGTCAGAATGACCAGAAAAACGACTACAAGGATGACTTCATGTCACGCGGAGACTGGGTGGACTGGATAAGCGGAGGCTCGGCAATGAATCCTGGGAAAGAAGGGAAAGGCATCCCTGTGGATCTTGCGATAGGCTTCCATTCGGACGCAGGGATCACCCCGAACGATTCAATTATAGGAACTCTTGCGATATATACTCTTAAGTCAGAAGGACGGGAGACACTGCCATGCGGAGAAAACCGCATGACATCACGCCAATTTGCAGACATGGTGCAGAGCCAGGCGGTCCACGACATCAAGGCCCTGCATGAGCCGCAATGGACAAGAAGGGAAATCTGGGACCGCGGTTACAGGGAGTCGCGCACACCGTCATCACCGTCAATGCTTCTGGAGCTACTGTCCCACCAGAACTTTGCAGACATGAAATACGGCCTTGACCCGGCATTCCGCTTCACGGTCAGTCGTGCAGTATACAAAGGCATGCTGAAATACCTTGCAGAAAGGTATGGACGCCCATATTCAGTGCAGCCGCTTCCCGTCAGTGCAGCCGGTGTGTCATTCGGCAAAAACGGCACTGTGTCGGTCAGCTGGGAGGAGACTGACGACCCTGCAGAGCCTACGGCCGCAGCAAAGGGGTACATATTGTACACCAGGGTTGACGACGGCGGCTTTGATTCGGGAAAGATTATCAGAAACACCAAAAAGTCAGGAGGAAGGCACAACACGGAGGTCAGGATTGAACCGGGCCACATATACAGTTTCCGTATCGTAGCCTACAACGACGGAGGAATCAGTTTTCCTTCAGAAACCGTATGTGCCGGCATTCCGGACGGACACACAGCAGAAGAGGAGAAAGTACTGGTTGTCAACAACTTCAGCAGGATCAGCGGTCCGGCGTTCTTTGACACTCCACAATATGCAGGTTTCGATGCCGGGACTGACAGGGGCGTTGCCTATATGCGCGACATGACATATATAGGCGACATGTACGAATTCCGCCGGGATGCAGAATGGCTGTCAAATGATAATCCTGGATTCGGGGCATCCTGGTCAGACTATGCGGGAAAGATCAATGCAGGAAACAATTTTGACTACCCTTATGTACACGGGAAAGCCATAATGAAAACCGGACGGCCGTTCTTTTCTTGCAGCAGCGGGGCTTTCCTTGCGGATGAAGAATTCATGAAGGACGCATGGAGCATTGACCTCATCTGCGGCAAGCAGGTCTCGACTCCGTCTGGTCCGGGCTCCGGAAGCATTTCGTTCGAGGTTTTCAGTGAAAGTATGCAGGATGCCATAAGGTCATTCACTTCAGGAGGAGGCAATGTGCTTGTGAGCGGCGCATACATAGGGACTGATATCTGGGACAGCGTATACCCTGTCGAGAAGGACGGAACTGCAACAGAAAAGGCAAAATCTTTCGCAACCGGAGTCCTCGGGTACAAATGGATAAGAAACCGCGGCACAAAGACAGGCTTGGCAGAATATGCTGCATGCAGCCAGATGAATGCAGGCCAAGTCGATAGCATAGAGTTCCACACTGCCCCCAATCCTTATTGCTACTGTGCAGAATCTCCGGATGCAATTGCACCTGCAGGAAACGGAAATGTCTTCATGAAATATTCCGGCACAGGACTTCCGGCTGCCGTATGCCACCGTGGCTATGGCTACAGGACAGTATGCGTAGGTTTCCCGATAGAAACCGTCAAGAACGAAGATGACATTTACAATATAATATCTGCAACTTTTGAATTTTTCAGACAATGACAGAACGCGAAGCAGAGATCATAGGACTGATCAGAAAAGAAGTGAAGCCGGCATTGGGATGCACGGAACCGATTGCCGTAGCTTTGGCAACAGCAAAGGCCACTGAAATTCTGGAGGAAAAATGCGGAATCACGGACATGGCGTGGAGGAATACTGCTGACTTCAGGATAAGGGCTGAGGTAAGCGGAAACATACTCAAGAACGGCATGGGCGTAGGGATTCCCGGCACCGGCATGGTCGGGCTTCATATAGCGGCCGCACTCGGTGCCGTCTGCGGAAAATCCTCATACGGGCTCGAAGTTCTGCACGACCTTGACGAAGATTCAATCGAACATGCCAAGCGTCTTGCAGAAGCCGGGGCAGTAAAAGTGACCATCGCGGACACTGAACACAAACTGTACGTAAAAGCCGTGGTGGAGGCATGCGGAAGCCATATTGCAAGCGCCGTAATCCAGGACGACCACGACAACATTGTGGAGACCTGCTTTGACACGGATGTTCTGTCAAGCAAATGCTCCGGTGAAAGAGAAGAGGGCGAAGAGCAGAAAAACACTCTTGACTACAATCTGTCAGTACGCGAGATATACGACTTTGCAAATTCAGTGGATTACAATGACATATCATTTATCCTCGAATCCAGGACACTCAATCTGGCACTTGCAAAAGAGGGGTTGAGCGGCAACTATGGCCTGAATGTGGGCCATGCCATCAGTTCGGAAGGAAACAAAGAGGTCTTCGGGGATGACTTCCTCAGCTATGCAATGTCACTGACAGCAGCAGCTTCCGATGCCAGGATGGCAGGCTGCACTCTTCCGGCAATGAGCAATTCTGGAAGCGGCAACCAGGGAATCACTGTCACAATGCCTGTCATCGCATATTCACTGAGGTATGGTACCGGAGACGAACAGCTCGCAAGGGCACTCGTCCTGAGCCACCTTGTAGCAATACACATAAAAGGCTACCTCGGCAAGCTGTCGGCTCTGTGCGGATGCGTAATTGCATCTACAGGCGCGGCATGCGGTCTGGTATATCTGCGCGGAGGCTCATTCGAACAGGTCTGCTGGGCAATCAAAAATATGATAGGCAACATAACCGGCATGGTCTGCGACGGAGCCAAGGTAGGGTGTGCAATGAAAGTGGCATCCGGTGTCTCAAGTGCCCTGCAGTCCGCCGTACTTGCCCGTGAAGGCACATGCGTGTCCGAACATGACGGAATAATCGAGAAATGCATAGAGAAGACCATCCGGAATCTCGGACGCATCGGCTCGGTCGGGATGCAGAACACAGACAGCATGATACTGGACATCATGGTATGCAAATGACAGTTCAGAAGGCTTGCCGGACAAATCAGACATACAGTTAAATACATACAAATATATGGAAATCGCATTATACACTCTAACTTCCCCACTGCATGACGAAGCCTCGGTAAATGCATCGTCATCATCATTCATCAAAGAAATAGAGGAGGCCCTCGGATCAGGCTTCATTTTCCGCGGGCCAGACTTTTCCGATTTCGGCTCACATGACCTGGACATAATCTATGTCCGCACCGGAGGCACAGAAGGTCTGTTCAGGCAGGTCTTCCCTGTCATGAAAGGCAAGATACATATACTTACATCTGGGAAAAGCAACTCCCTGGCCGCCTCAATGGAGATTCTGTCTTTCCTAAGGCAGCAGGGCCGCTCCGGGGAGATTATCCACGGAAGCACCGGCTACATTGCAGAAAGAATAAGTCTGCTTGCAAAGGTGGAGGCAGCCCGCAAGTCACTTGACGGCACAAACCTGGGCATCATAGGAGAGCCTTCAGACTGGCTCATATCAAGCATGGCCGATGCAGAGTCCGTAAAAGACAAGCTTGGAATCAATCTTGTCAGAATACCTATCAGCGAGCTAATCGATGAGATAGGAAAAGTCTCCGTCGAGCAACTTCCGGAAAAAGCCCTGAAAGTGAAGGAAGCTTTCGATTCGTCTGCTCCTAAGGCACTCGGACAATATGCAGACGGAGCATTCAGAATATATGCCGCCCTTAAGAATCTTATCGGGAAATACAATCTTTCGGGCCTGACCCTCAGATGCTTTGACCTGCTCACTGCAGTAGGCAACACAGGCTGCCTTGCTCTTGCCATACTGGGCAGCGAGGGCATTCCTGCAGGATGCGAAGGAGACGTTCCGGCCCTGCTTTCAATGGCAATAGGCAATGCCCTGACAGGAGTATGCGGTTTCCAGTCAAATCCGTCACGCATAGATCCGCAGGCAGGCGAGATGGTGCTTGCCCACTGTACCATACCGCTCAATATGGTAAACCGCTATGGCTTCAACACGCACTTTGAATCAGGTATAGGAGTTGCCATCTGCGGCTGCCTCCAGACAGGACCTGCAACCATATTCAAGGTATCCGGTGACCTGTCACGCCATTTTGCATGCGAGGCACAGCTGACAGACAATCTTAGCGAAAAGGATTTGTGCCGCACGCAGATTGTGCTCAAGGTTTCCGAAAAAGATGTCTGCAGGGACTATTTCCTCACAAATCCGATAGGCAACCACCATGTGGTATTCCCAGGATGCAACAAGGCACTCTTCGGAGCTTTCATGGAAAGTCTTTAGGCAGGAGGCTGCCTTATAGAGTAAGGCACATCCATCTGATTATCAATAAATTGCTGAAAATCGCTACCCTTTTTTAGGGGCAGCGATTTTCAGTAATCAGCTGAGCGGCAGCGGATTAGAAGTCTCGCGACACTGCCTTCGGAAACGTAGCATGAACATGAGGCCGGCACTGGTGAGCCCGAGAGGGAAAGAGAGCCAGATGCCGGTCAGTCCCCAATCGAAGACAAAGCCGAAGAGCCAGCCTGCCGGAAGGGAGATAAGGAAATATGCGGCAAAGGCATACAATGTAACCATCTTGACGTCAGATATTCCTCTGAGGGCATTGGAATAATTGCACTGCAGACCGTCACCGAACTGATATATTGCAAATGGAATCACAAGATTGGCCACTGTTGCGACAACATCAGCGTTTCCTGTAAACAGGCCTCCTATCTCATGCCTGAAAAGCATTATGGCAGAAGATACCGCCAAGGCCATCACAAGGATTATATGAAAACCGGCTTCAGCAGTAGTCCTGACACCTTCCGTGTCACCGCGTCCGCAGAATGCGCTTGTCCTGACGGCAACTGCGGCTGCCATGCCATAATACATCATGAAGCCGAGCTGGCCGACAGTAAGCATGATCTGGTGGGCGGCAAGCGCTACAGTTCCGAGCCAGCCGACCATTATTGTGCTCAAACTGAAGGAAGCGGTCTCCATCCCCATCTGAAGTCCGACAGGCATTCCGAGCCGGAACAGCAATCCGGCATCTTCACGATTGCATTTTCCGGCAGCAAACCCGCTGCGGTATGTCCGGTAGCGTCCGGAAAAGAAAAAGACGACGGCAAAGCAAAGTACCATAAGCACTCTGGAAATAAAAGTTGCCGCACCTGCACCAAGAAGTCCAAGCTCCGGAAATCCGAATTTTCCGTTTATGAGCACATAATTCCCGACTATATTCAGAAGATTGCCGCCCAGCAATATGCACATGGGCGTCACTGTGTCGGTTATCCCGTCCGCAAACTGCTTGAAAGCATTGAAGAGCATGACAAAGAAGACAGAGCCAAGAAGTACTAAAAAATACGGACGCATCAAAGGAAGAAGTTCATCAGGCTGCCCCAGGCGGTGAAGATTCAGATAAAGCACGGTCATGGCTGCCACAAGAGCTGCAGAAGCAAGCAGATTGACCATCAGGGCATTTTTAAGTGTCCGGCCGATTGCCGCATGCTCACCTCTGCCGAAAAGGCTGCCAACAACAGGAGTCAGTCCATAAGAAAATCCTGTTGAAAACACGATCACCAGATTAAACATATTGTTCACAAAACTTGATGCCCCGAGTTCACTTGTCCCATAACGCCCGACCATCATCGTATCCGCAAAGCCAAGTATTATCATCCCGAGCTGGCCGACCACAATAGGAAGCCCCAGTTTCAGCAATGCCTTGTATTGTGCTGTATATGTCCGTATATTGTATTTCATGCTTTTCTGCTTCCGTTTTCATTTCCGGCCGCAAATATAGCAAAAAGCTGAGAGCAGAAGCAAAGTTTACTTTGATTATGCCGAGGCGCAAGCGTATATATGTCCGTCAGGACAAATATAGCAAAAAGCTGAGAGCAGAAGCAAAGTTTACTTTGATTATGCCGAGG